>NZ_VCQZ01000010.1 GCF_005938195.1 Paenibacillus thermoaerophilus | reverse complement strand
TACTTCACCGTGCGTTGTTTAAACTCTTCGTTGTAATGCTGCCGTTGTTCACCCATGTGAACACCTCCTAGATAAGCTTATTATCAAGCTTCTCCTAAGCTGGTGTCCACTTTTTATTCTAGCTGCAAATATGGGGATCGACGCGCAATGGCGCCATTTTTCGCGGCTTGATGGTTCTTCCGTGACCATCCTGTCGCAATGGCCGCCGCAGGTCAGATCGCGGGCGGTTGCGGCAGCGGACGCAACGCTCCGCTTCCGAGCATCTCTTCGAAGCGCTCCCCACGCGGTTTCACTGGCGGCACTCCCTTTTGGCTATGGCGTGCGCCCATGCGTACATTCGATGTGGACTGCGCCCGGGTTCGATCCTGAACGCTTCGCCGAAGGCGCGGGCGCACAATGATGCCACGCGAAAACGCCAATACGCCAATACGGTGTTCGCCGGGGGGAGCTTGGCCCTCACGGCGCAATCCCTTCCAACGTTCTTCCCGCGCCCAGTTTATCTTCGCGGTGATCGGGAATCCGCACGTGAACGGAATTTCCCGACTAGGCCTTATGCGGCTGGACAATTCTTCCGCCTGTCCTGCGAATAAAAATATCCCGGTGCCGATTTGTCGGATACGATTCCATGATTCGGAGGCGATGGGGCGAATGGCTCCAACGGCCTGCCTCCGTCTGCTTGCGCCAATGGGTGATATAATAGGGATGAAAGCACCTTTTGGGCACAGGAGGAGCGCGATGGACTTACGCGACAAGGCAAGCACAGGCATGGCGGGCTTCGATCAAGCGATCGACAAGCTCCGGCTGGGAGACAACGTCGTCTGGCAGGTCGATTCCGTAGCGGATTTCAAGAAGGTGGTGGACCCGTATGTGGAGCAGTCGAAGCGGGACAACCGCAAGCTGGTCTACGTCCGTTTCGGCAGCCACGAACCGCTGCTGGGGGACAGCCCTTCGGTTAAAATCGTGGAGATTGACGCCCGTCGGGGCTTTGAAAGCTTTGCGACGGCGGTGCACAGCCTGATCGAGCAGGAGGGGCGGAAAACCTTTTACGTGTTCGATTGCCTGACGGATCTGCTCAAGTATTGGCATTCGGATTTGATGATCGGCAACTTTTTTAACGTTTCCTGTCCGTTTCTGTACGAGCTGGATACGGTCGCGTATTTTGCGATCATACGCAATGCCCATACGTACAGCACCGTCGCCAGAATCCGCGAGACGACACAAGTTCTGCTGGATCTGTATCAGGTGAACGGCCATTTCTATATTCACCCCCTCAAAGCGCAAAACCGGTATTCCCCCACCATGTTCTTCCCTCATCTCATCCGGGATCAGGAAGCGGTCTGCATCACGGCCAGCGCGGAGTCGGCCGAGTTGTTCTCCCGTATTCACCGCGGCGGGGAGCGGCTCGATTATTGGGACACGCTGTTTCAACAAGCCCGAGAAGCGCTGGCGGATACGCCCGAACGGCAGGAAGAGACCAAGCGTCTGCTGATGTCGATGCTGATCGGCCACGATCGCGAATCAAGAATGTTCAAGTTGTGCGACCGGTATTTTACGCTGGAAGATATTTTGGCGATCGGGTCCAGAGTGGTCGGATCGGGCTTGATCGGGGGCAAAAGCGTCGGCCTGCTGCTCGCCCGCAAAATATTGGAGCGGGAGGGAGAGGGCCGCTTCTCGCCTTATCTGGAGCCGCATGATTCCTACTATCTGGGCGCGGATGTGTATTACACCTATATCGTGCAGAACGGCTGGTGGAAGCTGAGGGTCAAGCAAAAGACGGAGGAAGGTTACTTCCGGTACGCCCCCGAGCTGAAGGAGAAGCTGCTTCGCGGGAAGTTTCCGGAGAACATCCGGGAGAAGTTCGTCCAGATGCTGGAGCATTTCGGGCAATCCCCGATTATCGTGCGGTCCAGCTCCCTCCTTGAAGATAACTTCGGGAACGCCTTCGCCGGCAAATACGAGAGCGTGTTCTGCGTGAACCAGGGCACGCCGGAGGAACGTTACGAAGCGTTCGAGCAGGCGGTCCGGATCGTCTACGCCAGCAGCATGAACGAGGATGCTCTTCAGTACCGGATGAACCGGGGGCTGTTCGACCGGGACGAGCAGATGGCGATTCTGGTGCAGCGCGTATCGGGGGATCATTACCGGGAGCTGTTTTTCCCCCATCTCGCCGGCATCGGCAATTCTTCCAACTTGTACGTATGGGACAGGCAGATGGATATGGACGCCGGCATGCTGCGTTTGGTATTCGGTCTCGGCACGAGGGCGGTCGACCGGACCGTCGGCGATTACGTCCGGATCGTCAGTCTGGATCATCCCTCGCGTCTGCCGCCGATGATGGCGGAGGATTTCCGGAAATATTCGCAGCACGACGTCGATGTGCTGTCCCTGAGAGACAACGCGCTGACGAGCCGCGGCCTGGATGACGTCATGTCGCTCGACATCAAGGCGGATAAAGAACTGTTCGCCTCGGCCGATTACGAGAGGATGAACCGATTGCGGGAATTGGGCCGCAGCGGGCGAAGCGTGCCGTATCTGCTCGACTTCCAGAAGCTGCTGAAGCATTCGGAATTCCCGGAGCTGATGCGGGAGATGCTGGCTCTGTTGTCCCAGGTATACGAGTATCCGGTCGATATCGAATTCACGGCAAATTTCACGGCCGACCACCGCTTTAAGGTCAACCTGCTGCAATGCCGCCCCTTGCAGACCCGGGGATTGGGCAAGCCGGTTGAGATTCCGCAGCTCACGGACCGTCGTGACTGCTTCTTCTCCGCGAAAGGAAACTTCATGGGGGGCAACGTACGGTTGCCGATCGACTATGTCGTCTATGTCCGGCCGCAGGCTTACCTGGAGCGGAGCGAGCAGGGGAAATACGCGGTGGCTCGCCAGATCGGCATCCTCAACGCCAAGCTCAAGGGGCGGGGCGCCATGCTCGTCGGCCCGGGCCGCTGGGGAACGACCACGCCTTCGTTGGGGGTGCCCGTTCATTTCTCGGAGATTTGCCACATGGCGGTCATCTGCGAGACGGCCTCCAGCGAGTCGGGCATGATGCCCGAGCTGTCGTACGGCAGCCACTTTTTTCAGGATCTGGTGGAGACGGGGATATTCTACGCGGCTATATTCGACGGACAGCCCGATGTCGTGTTTAATCCGGAATATGTCCTGGGGAAGGAAAACGTGCTGGCTTCCATCTCGCCCCAGAGCGAGCCGTTTGCGGACGTCATCCACGTGGCGGAAACTCCGGGGATGGAAATCTTCTCGGACATCGTGACGCAGACGCTGCTGTGCCGGTAACATCTCAAGGCGGTCGGTCCAGGTTAAATGATTGAGAAATGCGGGATTTTGTCAATCTTTGTATATTCAACCGGGCCGGCCGTATTATAATAGATCGTGAGATTAGGCACTGCGCTAGGAGAGACGGACTATGGCTTATATGATACCGGAGACGATCCGGAGGACGGCTACTGCGGGGGAACGCATCTTGTTCGACAGCCTTCGAGATCATTTGCCGAGCGACTATATCGTATATTATGAGCCTGAGATTCGGGGAAGAAGACCCGATTTTGTCATCTTGGGACCCGATTTGGGGCTGGTTGTCCTCGAAGTGAAGGATTATACCAAGAGCACGCTCTACCAGGTCAATCAGGACGAATGGGTACTTCGCAATACGGCGGGCGAGCTGGTCAAAACCAAAAGTCCCTTCAAGCAAGCGAGGGACTACGCCCGATTCATAACGGATCACCTGAAAAGGGATAAAAATCTGTTGTCCGACCACGGTTCCTATTTGAAATTCCCTTACGGCTACGGTACCGTCTTCACCCGTCTCAAACAAGAAGATTTTATCAAGCATGGCCTATACCAAGTGATCGAACCGCCATTTGTCTTGTGCAGGGACGAGATCGATCCGGACGAGGAAGGTTTTGCCGCCGACATCTTATTGGAGAAAATCCACGGCATGTTTACCGTATGGAGTCCGAGAAAAACCAAGTTAACGCATGAAGACATACAAGCCGTCCGTTTCCATCTGTTTCCCGAAGTGCGGATCAGCGCCGAGTTTAAGCCGCCTGTTCAACACCAGGATCAACTGCTCCTTTCTCTGCACAACATCAAAACGATGGACCTGCACCAAGAGAACATGGCCAAACAGATCGGAGACAAGCATCGCCTTATTCGCGGAGTGGCCGGAAGCGGAAAAACGCTTGTGCTGGCGAGCCGTGCCAAGATGCTGGCCAAGGAGCATCCGGATTGGAAAATTCTTGTGGTATGTTACGGGATTCCGCTGTCCCGAAATTTGCGGCAAATGATCGAACGAATGTTGAACGAGCCCGACGATTTGTTGGATCTGCTTAACCCCCCGTCTGCGGAAGGTCGGAACCAATCGAATGTAGAGGTGTATAACTTTCATGAATGGCTGAGAAATTGCCTGCGGATGCAGGATAACGACATACCGTTCCTGCTGGATAAAGCCCAAAAAGGCGAAGCGATTCTGCCCACCTACGATGCGATCCTGATTGATGAAGGCCAGGATTTTGAGGCGGACTGGCTTAAACTATTGTGCTGTTGTCTGAACCCGGATACGCAATCGCTGCTTCTGGTCGAGGATCGGGCGCAATCGATCTTCAAGCGGAAAACGAGTTTGGCGCAGGATGTCGGTCTTGATTTCAGAGGCCGCTCGAAAATTCTTTCCATCAATTATCGAAACACGGCGCAGATTATCCAGTTTGCCTGGGATTTTTATCAGGAACATTCGCAGTTGAAAAATAAAGTCCAGGAAGGCACGGTGGAAGGAGTCGAAATCGTTCCTCCTCAGGCGACCAAACGGAAAGGTCCGGAACCGATTATTCAGACCTTCCGGAGTATCCAGGAGGAAATGAATTTTGTGTCCAAATCGATCCTCTTCCTCAACCGCGAAAAACAGATACCGTTACAGGACATCGCAATCTTATACCGGGTAAAAAACAGCCATCATACCTCATATATCGATGAAATCGTCCAAAGTCTGGTCCAGCATCAACTTCCGTATACGTGGGTCACCGAGAACGCATCGTCCAAACGCAATTTTGTAAGGGACGAGAAAACCGTAAAAATATCCACAATCGACAGCGCCAAAGGTCTTGATTTTCGCGCTGTTTTTATCGTAAATATCGAGAATATGCCGTTTCCGCTCGAACAAGCGGAGGAGCGGGAAGTGGCTTTATTCTATATAGGAATGACCCGGGCTCTGGAATGGCTGTTTCTTACATACAGCGGCGAATCCAAGTTTACACGGTATTTGGATCGAGTCGTTCAACAACGGGCCAAGCCAGCCGCAAACCAGATGCAATCCGGCTAAAGCAGCAGGCGAACGCGCCGGCGGCGGGGGGCGTGAGGGGCCCCTGCTTTCCCCGGGGGACAACTCCGTTCCTTCCGCATGCTTCCCGTCGGGATCGGTTCGTTTGCGGAAACGGAGAAGAAACGATGTCAGCGGAAGTCAAAACGATTATCGAGCAGTGCGAGAAGCTGTTTAATCTGAAGGAAGCCGCATTGCCGCCGGAATATGATTACCGGAGCTTGCCTTTCTGCGTGATCGACGCTGTATTTTCGATCGGGGTGAAGTATGAGAGTGTCCGAAATACGGTGGAGCGATACGCAAGGGAATTAGGTCTGGTTACGTACAGGACGACGCTTAAGCGGAAGGGGCTACCGCGATGCTGTGCTGTCAGCCGCGCGATCCCGAATTCTCCATTTGACGCGAGGGCGGTCTCCCGAAATAATGGAGACAAGCGTCAGGGAGGTTGATCAGGATGTCCATCGTGCCAAGCCTGTTGGAGTTCAACAGGAAATTCGTCGAAGAAAAACAGTACGAAGCCTATATGACGGATAAATACCCGGATAAAAAGGTGGCGGTGCTGACCTGTATGGATACGCGGCTGGTCGAGCTGCTGCCCAAAGCGTTAGGCTTCAAGAACGGAGACGCCAAATTCATCAAAAACGCCGGAGGCATCCTGACCCAGCCGTTCGGAAGCGCCATGCGCAGCATATTGGTGGCCGTGTACGAGCTGGGCGCGCGCGAGGTGCTCGTCATCGGCCATCACGGCTGCGGCATGACGAATCTGGACGCCGGCGGCATGGTGCGGAAGTTCGCCGAGCACGGCATCGACCCGCTGGCGATCGAGACGCTGGAGAATGCCGGCATCCGCATGGAGAAGTTTCTGCGCGGGTTCGGCAGCGCCGAGGAGGGCGTCATGCACAGCGTCCGGATGATCCGCAAGCACCCGCTGTTCCCGAAGGCCGTTCCCGTAAGCGGCTTCGTCATCGACCCGGTGACAGGGGCGCTTGAAGTGATCGTGGAGGATTACCGGGAAGAACCATAAGGCCAAACATGCAAAAGACTCCTGTCCGGCAGGAGTCTTTGCTGCAAACACCGGAATGCGGATTGCGGTGCCCGTCAAGGGCTTGGATTGCAGAACGATTCGAGACGAGGGTGTGTCCATCCATGAACCTGTTGATCATCGAAGACGATCCCGCCATTCAGATGCTGCTCAAGCTCAGTCTGGAGGTCGAGGGATTCCATACGACTGTCGTCAGCACGGCCGCCGCGGGGATGGAGCAGCTGGAGCGCCGGCGTCCGGATCTGATCCTGCTCGATCTGATGCTTCCCGACCGTTCCGGATTCGAGTTTCTTCAAATGCTGCAGCAGCGGCACCAGTCGGTTCCGGTGATCGTCCTTACCGCCAAAAATGAAATGAACGACAAAATCCTCGGATTCCAGCTGGGAGCCGACGATTATTTGACCAAGCCGTTCGAGACCCGCGAACTGACCGTGCGGATTCGGGCGGTCATGCGGCGGATGAAAGCGCAATCGGGCGAGGAAGAGGAGATCCGGATCGGCGCCATCGCCATGAACAGACGCGAGCGTTCGTTCGAGTTGGACGGGAAGCCGGTCCGGACGACCAGCAAAGAGTTCGACTTCTTGTGGCTCTTGTGCTCCCATCCGAAGCAGGTGTTCACCCGCGAGCAAATTTTGGATCGGGTGTGGGGGCTGGAATATTACGGGCAGACCCGCTCCGTCGATATGATGGTCAAACGTCTGCGCGAAAAAATGAAGCCTTACGGCCATCTGATCGCCACCGTACACGGCTTGGGCTACAAGCTGGAGGTATGACGCTCATGGGACTGCGAAACAAGCTGTTTATCCAGCATGCCGTGATTATTGTCATGCTGCTGGCGGTCATGTACTTCATCGTCAACCATACGCTGAGCCGAAGCATGATCGAACGGGATACGCAAACGTTAAGCCAATATTTCGCGCTGCACCGCATCGAGGTGCTGAAAATCGTAAACGATAAAAAAATCGACATCGAGCAATTGTTCTCCGGGGCTTACGCTCCGCTGATCGCCTCCCATCTCGCCGCCAACAGCAACTTCCAGGTGCAACTGTTCGACGCGGAGGAGACGATCGTCGGCAACAGCGAGGATATGGACAATCTGCTCAAGCGCGGCGATATCGGAACCGCGTTGGCGGGACAGACGGCCACCGTCCTTGCGGAAGCGGACGACACGCGGTATTTGATATACGCCGCCCCCTTCTGGTACGAGGGAAAGATTGTGGGCGGATTCCGCTACTTGCTGAATCTGAACCAGCACATGGAGACGCTCGCGCAGATGCGGTACTGGTTCATCGGCGTGGCGCTGGGCTGCCTTCTTATCTCCTTGCTCGCCAGCTACTCCATCTTCTCGATACTGATGAAGCCGCTGCATGACCTGAAGCAAGCGCTCAAGCGGGTGTCCGTCGGCGATTTCAGCAAGCGGGTGACCGTCAACAGCCGGGACGAGATCCACGAGCTGGCGAACAATTTCAACCAGATGTCCGACGCGCTGGAGCAGCATATCGCCATGCTGCGCCATGAACAAGGGAAGCAGAAAGCGTTCTACGACAATATGACGCACGAATTCAAAACGCCGCTCACGTCGATCATCGGGTTCTCCGAACTGATCGCCAAGCTGGATCGGCTGGACGATATCCGCACATGCAGCGGTTACATCCGCAGAGAGAGCGTCCGTCTTCTCGACATGATGGAAGAGCTGCTGCAAACCTCGCTAAAAGGAAACGAAGCCTGGAGCGTCAGGCTGGAGCGCGCGGAATTGTCCGAAGTGATCGCGGACAGCTTGCGCATTTTAAAGCCCACGCTGGACAAATCGTCGATCGAGACCCGGGTGGAGGTTGCGCCGTGCGAAGTTTATCTGGACCCGGCGCGCACCCGGCAGGTGCTGTTTAACGTTATCGACAACGCGATCAAGCACAGCCAATGCACCCGGCTGCGCATTGCCGTGGACGAGCGCGAAGGCCGCGGCCGCGTACGGATCGCCGACAACGGCAAAGGCATCCCGGAGCGCGACCTGACGGCGTTGTTCGCGCCTTCGGAGCAGCGGAGCAGCCGCGTGATCTCCGCGCAATCGCACGGGCTCGGCTTGTCGCTGTGCAAGCAGTTGATGGAGCTGCAAGGCGGCAGCATCCGCATCGAAAGCCGCGTTCATCGCGGAACGGAAGTCGAGCTGCTGTTCAACCTGTACAATCCCATGTAAACGCTGTTACAAATCTGATACAAACCGATGATTTTTTTGAGATAAAAGGGGTGTAAAGTAAATGCCGGAGGAGAAGAAAGGGCTTTCATGGTTTCGTCTGATCCTGCTGCAAATCGCGATCGGCTGCCTGCTGCTCGGCCTCTGCGCCTACGTGTTCCGCCTGCCGGTGGATGAAGTGCGCACGGTGTCTCCGGGGCAGGACGGACGCGATCTGTTTGCCGGAGTCCCGATGAGAATCGATGTAAACTACCCGGGGCTGGGCACCGTCTCGATCCATGATCCGAAGGAATTGCTGAAACTGAAGGCTTCGTTTCTCGGGTTGCTCGCGGGCGGAACGTACGACGGCCAGAGCAAGACTCCCCGCCTGCTGCTTACGGGTTCCATCGCGTATCTGGATCAGGAGGACGTTCCTTTTCGAATCGGGACGAACGCTTTCCGCTTCGGCGACCGCGCCGTCAATTCGCTGAATATAAGCGCCGAAATCCGCAAGCTGCAAAACACGCTGATCGACAAGGCGCTCACGCCGGCCGCCGTCGGGACGGCGATGGAAGCGGTCGGCAACCAGGTATTCGCGCTGCACAGCGGGAACCTGACGCCTCTTGCGCAGGAGGAACGGTCGGCGCTGGCGGAGCGGTTCCGGTCGGCGACCCGCGTCATCGACTTCAGCCGATTCGAGTTCATGAACCGGCGGCCCGACGCCCATTACGTCGTGCAGTTGCCCGACGGCGGGGAGGACCAGAGGCATTGGCTGCACGCGGATGTTTTCGACAACGCTTACATCGTCGTATTCGATCTGTGGGACGAGACCAACCAAAGGGCCTATTTCAAGCTGAACAGCTCCTCCTGACATTATTCGTGAAGGGGCGGTTGTCCAGATGGCCAGAAGGAAGAAGAACAGCACGGTCATGATTGTCTCCGTTATCGCCGTTGTGCTGATTGCCGGATTTTTCCTGTACAAATCCGGTTGGATCGGAGGCAAATCGCAAGGCAAAATTACGGTGTATTCGATCTTCCAGGAGGAGGAAGCGCGTAAAATTCTGGATCAATTCAAGGCCGAGACCGGCATCGACTACGATATTTTGCGTCTGCCGAGCGGCGAAGCGGTCTCGCGGGTCCAGAACGAAATGAACAAGCCGCAGGCCGACTTTCTGATGGGCGGCCCGGCCGATTCGCACGAAGTGCTGAAGAAGGCGGGCGCTCTGGAAGCGTACATCTCGCCGAACGCGAAGGATATTCCCGACAATATGAAGGACAAGGACGGCTTCTGGACGGGATTTTATCTGAATCCGGTGGCGATCGGCATCAACGAGCAGCGATGGAAGGAAAAATACGGGTCCGACCCGTATCCGCAAAGTTTCAAAGACTTGCTGGACCCCAAATTCAAGGGCGAGATCGGGATGTCCGACCCGGCCACTTCCGGAACCGCTTACACGGCGGTCGCTTCGCTGGCGCAAGTGTGGGGCAAGAACGAGATGCTGACCTATATGAAGCAGCTGCTGCCGAACCTCAAGGAGCGGCCGAAATCCGGCATCGAACCGATCCAGAAGGCGGCCAAAGGCGAATACACGATCGGCATCACGTTCCTGGGCGACCAGTTGAAAATCAAAAACCAGGGCAATCCGATCGTCAGCATCGTACCCGAGGCGGCGGGGTACGAGGTGGGCGGACTGTCCATCGTCAAGGGCGGACCGAATACCGAGGCGGCCCGCAAGCTGATGGATTTCATGCTGACGGAAAAACCGGCTCTCATCTACACCCAATCGGCGTACGCGGTGTCGGTGAAACCTTCCGTGCCGGTCCCCCCGGGCGGCATCGATATCAAAACGACGAAGTACAACCAATCGTACAGCTTGTGGACGGCGGCGGAGCAGCGGAAAGAGCTTCAGGACGCGCTGAAGGATCTGAAATAATGAGATGTCCCGGAAAGGTGGTAGCTTGCCCCCTATGAAGGAGAAGAACGGCATCGGGGAATCGGTCGGCAGGCTCATGAGAGATCCTTCTTCCTTGTTGCTTATCCTGATCAGTTCGGCGCTTCTGATTCTGTTTGTGCTGTATCCGCTGGCGTATGTCGTCTACATTCCGGACGCGGAAGACTGGAGGACGTTTTTCGGCAAGAGCCGATACGCAACCGCGCTGATGAACACGGTCGTCAGTTCCACGCTTTCCGCTCTTCTGGCGACCGTCGTCGGCTTTGTGTACGCGTACGCCGTCAATTACAGCAATATGGCCGGCAAACGTTTTTTTCGGTTTGTCGCTTTTCTGCCCTTGCTCGCCCCGTCGGTGATGAGCGGCCTCGCGTTCCTGCTGCTGTTCGGCCGGGGCGGGGTGGTCTCCCAGTGGCTCAAGTCGTGGTTGGACGTCGAACTCGACTTGTACGGCTTGCCCGGGCTGCTGATCGTGCAGACGATATCGTATTTCCCGCTGGCGTATATGACGATGACCGGGGTGCTGCGGTCCATCTCGCCGAATCTGGAGATCGCGGCGCAAAACCTGGGGGCCCGGGGGTTCAGGCTGTTCCGCACGATTACGCTCAAGCTGTCGCTTCCGGGCATTCTGAACGCCTTCTTGCTCGTGGCGATCAACTGCTTCGCGGATTTCGGCAATCCGAAGCTGATCGGCGGCAACTACTCGCTGCTGGCCGTCGAGATTTACGGCGAGATTCTGAACAACGAACCGGGGCTCGCTTCGGTGATGGGCATGATTCTGGTGGTTCCGGCGCTTGTCGTGTTCTGGGTGCAGAACAAGCTGCTGTCCAAAGGCTCCTACTCGACGATTACGGGGAAACCCGTATCGGGGCTTGTCCGCGTCACGACTTCAAGGAAGACGGATCTGGCGTTATTGGCCTTTAACAGTCTGGTCGCCCTGTTTATCCTGGCGATGTTCGCGATTACGGTGTTGTTCGCCTTCACCCGGAATTTCGGGCGGGACAATACGTTTACGCTGGACCACCTCATGAAAGTCGTGTTTAATCCGTCCAGTCCGGCCGTTCTGAACAGTCTGGTGCTGTCCTTGATCAGTTCCGTGCTTGCGGTCGCGTTTGCGCTGGTGCTGGCCTACGTCATCGTGCGCAAGCCGTTCCCGGGCCATCGAGCGCTTGACTTTACCGCCGTCCTGCCGATCGCGCTGCCGGGCACGTTCGTGGGACTCGCCCTGATTATCGCCTTCAGCTCCGGTCCGATCATGCTGCAAGGCTCGGCCCTCCTGATTATCGCGGCAATGCTGCTCAAGCAGATGCCGGTCGGGTACCGCGGATTAACCGCCTCGTTCAAGCAGATCGACAAGTCGATCGAGGAAGCGGCGACGAATCTGGGGGCGGACAGCGGCAAGACGCTGGCGACCATCGTGCTGCCGATGCTGCAGAAGACGGTCGTCGCCAATTTTGTCTACGCGTTTATGAAAAATATGAACACCTTGAGCACGATTGTGTTTTTGATTACCCCCAAATGGGTTGTGGCCGCCGTCTCCATCTTCAACTATGCGGAGACCGGAACGTATTACTGGGCCGCCGCCGTGGCCGTCGGTCTCATGCTCGCCACGCTCTCGACGCTCGGCGTAATCAAGCTGATCTTCCGGTCCAAGGTGAAAATATTCGATTTCTAAGATCCAGGGAGTGGGCATAATGAGCGCTCAGGTGCTGCTCGATCTGAAGAACGTGAACAAAGTGTTCGGCGACAATCACGTGCTCAAGCATATCCATCTGCAGATAGAACGGGGCCAATTCGTTACGTTTCTCGGTCCGAGCGGCTGCGGAAAAACAACGCTCTTGCGTTCGATCGCGGGCTTCTATACCCTCGATGAGGGAGAAATCCGGATCGACGGGAAGCTCATGAACGATCTGCCCCCCCACAAGCGGGGAACCCCGATGGTGTTCCAGGAATACGCGCTGTTCCCGCATATGACCGTGTTCGACAATGTCGCTTACGGGCTCGATATTCAGAAGCGGCCGGAAGAAGAAGTGCAGCAGCGCGTGCGGGCCGCGCTGGCGAAGGTGAAGCTGACCGGTCTGGAGGAACGCTACCCCCATCAGTTGTCGGGCGGGCAGCAGCAGCGCGTGGCGATGGCGCGGGCGCTGGTCATGAACTCGCCGATCATCCTGCTCGACGAACCGCTCAGCAATCTGGATGCGAAGCTGCGGGAGGAGGTGCGCGTCGAACTGCGCGCCATTCAGCGGGAACTGGGGCTGACCGTCATCTATGTGACCCACGATCAGCTGGAGGCGTTGTCGATGTCCGATTGCATCGTCGTCTTCAACAAAGGGGCGATCGAGCAGTGCGGGACGCCGCATGAGATTTATTACAAGCCGCGCACACGGTATGTCGCCGACTTTATCGGCACAACCAACTTCGTCGATGCCGTCGTGCGGGAGAAGGAAGAGCGGACGGCCACGGTGGAATACGGAGATCGGGGACGAACCGTGACGCTGCACACGGACGAGCCGGTGACGGTCGGGGAACAGGTGCTGCTGTGCATACGGCCCGAGTCGCTCCGCATCAACCAGCCGGACGCGGGCGAGTTCCGGATGGACGCGGTAGTGAAATCGTCGATGTTCCTCGGGGAGAAGGAGCGTTATTTCCTCGCCGGGGACAACGGGACGGAATGGATCGTGGACGCCTACGACATCGGGCAGACGTCGTTCGAAGGAACGGTGGAGATTCGCGCGGGGGCGGACAAAATCCATCTGATCCGCACGGCGGGCTGAGGCATAGAGCCGGGACGGATCGCGGAACATAGATACCAAATTTTTCCCTACGGATACGGGGAGGCGGTTTGGCGTGTGGACAAGGGGCATCCTCATCGTGCTGCTGCTCGCCGGCGCGCTTGCCGGCTATTCCTATTGCTCGGCTCCCAAAAGCAGCCAGACGCTGAAAGTTTACGTCATCTTTCAAGAGGATGAAGGGCGCGTATTGCTGGAAAAGTTCAAACAGGCGACGGGGCAGCCTTACGAGATGATCCGCATGTCCAGCGGCGAAGCCGGCTATCATCTGCTGTCCATGAACAAGACCGGCACGGACGTTGTGCTTGGCGGACCGGCGGATCTGCACGAGCAGTTGAAAAACAGCGGGAAGCTGATCCGTTATGCCTCCCCGATGCGCAGTGAAATTCCCGCCGCGTATAAAGACAAAGACGGATATTGGACAGGCATGTACATGGGCGTGCTGGCGATCGGGGTGAACCAGACCGTGTGGAACCGGGACCCGCAGTTGGCTTCGCTGCCGCTGCCCCAGCGGCTTGAAGACTTGCTCCGTCCCGAGCTCCGGGGGAAAATCGACATCCCCGATCCGGAGACGTCGGGCACCGGGTACACGCTTCTCGCTTCGCTCGCCCAGCAGCGGGGCGAAGACGAAGCGGTGCGCCTGGTGAAGGCGCTGAAAAAGCAGAGCCAATCGACTTCCTTCGCCGGATTCGTGTCGGCGCAGCGGCTGGCCGCGGGAGATGTGGCCGCCGTCGTCAACTTCCTGGGCGACCAGCTTCGCTTCACGAATTCGGGGTACGCCATCCGCTCGTTTATTCCGCCGCAGGCCGGTTGGGAGATCGGAGCCGTGTCCATTCTGAACAGCGGCAACAACACGGCGGCAGCCAAAAAACTCGTCGATTTCGTGTTGTCCCGGAACACGCAGACCGAATACATGAACACGGCCTTCTCCTTCCCGGTGCTTCCGAACATCGACGTTCATCCGCTGCTGTCCTCCGTCGATCTGGATCATATGTTCCATTCGTACCGGTTCGATGTGGCCGCCCGGCACCGGGAGACGCTGCTGGGCAAGTGGCGTTCGGTCAAGGAGTAGGCGTCCGACCGCGATAAAAACCTCCGGGCTCTCCGATATGGAGGCCCGGAGGTTTTCTTGTCTGAAATGGCGGAATCAACGCCGGGGCTTTTTGCGTTTGACTTTTTTGTTTATCTGGATGGATTTGTCGTTCCGTTTTCCCGCGATGCCGCTTCGGCCGTTGCCGTTGGCGAACTGGGATTTAAAATTGGCTGTCCGTGTCCTTTGACGGCAGTCTGGCCGCCTTGATTGGCGTTGTTCCCGACATTCTTGAGAATCTGCCCGCCGCCTTCCGCTCTTTGCTGCAGGATGCTGATATTCCCGTTGACGATGATGATCTTGATCGTACGCTCTTTGTTCCTGCGCCTGCCTTTTACCATCGCTGCTTCTCTCCTCTATTCTCGGATACTAGCAGGATATGCGTTTGCCAGTCTGCGAGATTATGCGGTTGTCCGCCGTCCATCATCCATTTCGGCTCTGCCTGAACGCCTTCCGGTAGTTCTCGGGGGACATGCCCTTATGCTCCTTGAATATTTTGCAGAAATAGGCGGAATTGAGCCGGCCCGTCTCCCAGGCGATCTCGCGGACGGACTTCGATGTGTTGGCCAGCAGGGAACAGGCTTCGCGGATGCGGCGAAGCGTCAAGTAGCGGGAGATCGTCATGCCCGTGCTTTTCTTGAAAAGATGCGACACGTGGTACGGCGACAGGTGCAGGTCGGAGGCCATCGCTTCCAGGCTGAACGGCAGGTGAAAGTTGCGCTCCAGCCATTCCTGCATGCTCTCCATATAACGCTGGACGCGGCGGCTGTCCGAGCCGTCGGCCGGGGCCGCCGGCATCACGCGGCGCTTCAACAGGCGGATGAGCCGGAGCAACAGCAGAGCGTGATCCTCCTCCGTTCCTTCCAAGCCGTCCGCAACTGCCTCGTGCAGCTCGTCCAGCAGGCCGGGCAGCGGATTGTCTTCCGCAACGGCGAACACCTGCTGCGGCAGATTGCCTTTCCACAACCAATAAAAGTAGGATCGAAGCTCCGGGAAGGGGCCCAGATACGGCTCCAGGAAATGCGGATCGAACGTCAGGATCGTTCGCGTATATTGCAGTTCGGCGTGAAGGGGCGCCTCCACCCGGTGCATCTGATACGGCTGAAACCAGACCAGCGTTCCGGCCGACAGAGGGTAGGTCCGGTTGTCGAGCATGATTTCCCCTTGACCCTCGTAGACGTACAGCAGCTCGATTCCCTGATGGGCGTGGAACCAGTAGGAGGCCGGCGTCCGCACCCGGTAAGCATAGTGTAATACGCCGGGATCGGCGTCTTTGCGCGGGTCTTGCGTCATCATAGCGTCGCCCTCGTTTTCGCAATTTAGATATATATTAGCACAACAAAGCGTTATGGGATCACCCCTATAATGATGGCGAGAAGCAATATCCGTCATCATTCGGAGGGATCATTCCTATGTGGACGAAAGCGATCGAGCAAACGCTGGGCACGACGCGGGCGAACATCTCGCGGTTCGGGGACTTGTTCCCCCATGTCAGCGAGGGAGACGGGAAGTACCGGCTTAATCCGAATACGGAATGGACGGACGGGTTCTGGTCCGGCATTCTGTGGCTGAGCTACGAGTACAGCGGGGATTCGGCGTTCCGTGAGGCGGCGTTGCGGACAGTGCGGTCCTTCCAGGACCGCCTGGAGCGGCATGTGGAGCTGGATCATCACGATATCGGCTTCCTGTACTCGCTGTCCGTCAAAGCCCAATGGATTGTGGAGCGCGACAAGGGCGCACGGGAGCTGGCGCTGCGGGCGGCGGACACGCTGATGAAGCGCTGGAGAGAGAACATGCAGATTTTGCAGGCCTGGGGCCCGAAGGACGATCCCGAGAACGGCGGTCGCATCATCATCGATTGCCTGATGAACCTGCCTCTGCTGGCTTGGGCGGCCGGGCAGACGGGCAATGTGCGGATGGCCGAGGCGGCCCGCATCCATGCGGACAAGAGCCTGCGGTTCCTCGTTCGCGGGGATGCTTCCACGTACCATACGTTCTACTTCGACCAGCAGACGGGCGATTCGCTGCGGGGCGGCACGCATCAAGGCTTCAAGGACGGCTCGACCTGGACGAGGGGGCAGGCTTGGGGTATTTACGGATTCGCGCTGGCTTACCGCTATTTCGGCAAGCCGGAATATTTGGATGCCGCCAAGCGGCTTGCGGTTTATTTTATCGACCATCTGCCGGAAGACCGCGTCGCCTATTGGGACTTCGACGTTCCGCAGCAGCCGGGAACGGCCAGGGATAGCTCGGCTTCCGCCATCGCGGCGTGCGGCATGCTTGAGATTGTGGAGCATCTGGAGGCGGGCGATCCCCAGCGGGAGATATTCCTTCGCGCGGTGGATGAATCCATGTCGTCGCTCGTGGAACATTACTTTACGGCCGGGAACGAAGAGGAGGAGGGCTTCCTCCGGCACGGCTCCTACTCCGTCCGGGCCGGGCAGTCGCCGGACGACTTCGTCATCTGGGGCGATTATTTCTTCCTGGAGGCGTTGATGCGCCTGGCGAAAGGCGTGCCCGGCTACTGGTACGAGCGGGCGGACGGGACGGCCTGAGGCGAATCGCCCGTAGTCCGCAGCATAAGCCCCGCACAGCCCCCGACGGCCTCTGAGGATGCCGCGAGCCGGCTGAAGCGGGGCTTTCCGTGTCTCGGCTCGGGGACATTGCGGCAGGCATCCGCAAAAAGGGAGGCGGCGGATGGCGGGCGGGGGTGATTCGACGCTTGCGCTGTACCCGCGGATATCCGGCCAAATGGGTTTGTGACTCTTGTCGGGTACCCTTCATCGCCAGAATGCGTTATGATAGAGTTTATGCAATAAAGGCGAGGAGTGCAAGGGTATGACGACAATCAAGCAAAAACGGACCAAGCAATGGGTGGACAAGCTTTGGCCCGAATCGACCTACCCTGTTTCGTATGGGGATGCGCTGAGCAAATTGACCAAGGATGAATTGACATATATTCGTACGAAGCTGCGAATTCCCGGTCTGAGCTCGCTGAACAAGCAAGCTCTCATCGAAGCGCTGGTGCGGTTGGTTCCCGAGAGGATCGAAGAGGAGACCATCCGGTACTGGGATCGGGAACGGTGGACGGTCATCCAGAAAATATTAAACGGACAAGGGCGGTGGGCGAAGCCTTTGCTTACCGTGGAGCAGTACGATTATTTCCGGTACCGGGGAATTGCCTTTCCGAGTACGGTGGACAAAACGAGGGTCGTTCTGATTCCCGAGGAGCTGATGGCCTGGTTCCGGGCAAAAGGGGCGAATCTCTACAACAAGGGGATCGCCGTGCGCAATACCGAATGGGTCCGGTTGTCCGCGGGACTGCTCTATTATTACGGCACGATGACGGTCGAACAATTGGCGGAACGCGTCTCCGCCTTGACGGGCGCGGCTGTCGACGTGCCGGAATTTTCCGGTGTGCTCCGCGAAGCTTCGGAATATTACGCGCAAATCCGGGTTGATGCCGGCGACCGCGTCTCCCACAGCCGCGTTGCGGACCCGGAGAAGGTGGTCGGCGAGCAGGAGTTCCGGGCGGAGCTGGAATTTTATCCGCTGACGAAGTCCCAGATCCTGAAGGCGGCAGAGCCGGATTATATCGAGAAGAATCAATATTACATCGACCTCGTCCGCTTTTTGCGGGCGATTTACGAGATCAGCCGGGAAGAAGCCGATTGCTTGGTGGAGGAGTGCGCGGAAGCCGCGATGAACGGCTTGTCGCAGGGAGAAGTCATGCGCATTTTAAGCGACTCCCTCGAACTGCCCGACGAGGCCACGATGAAGGTCCTGACGGACAAGCTGGTGCTGCTGATGAACAGCACGAGACAGTGGGTGCTGAAGGGCTATTCGCCGGACGAGTTGTCCGCCCTCCGGCAGCGCGCAAGCGTGGCCGAAGAGTCCGCCAAGAAGGCCGATGTCATCTCGATGGAGACGAGGCGGAAAATCGGGCGGAACGACCCGTGTCCGTGCGGCAGCGGCAAAAAGTTCAAAAAATGCTGTTCGGGTTGATGCAGGCTTCGCCCGCTGCGCCGCGGCGGCGGGGGAGCGTGACGGGAGCCGAGCGATTCGGCGGGAGAAAGCTCCGGGAGACCGGAGCTTTTTTTTGCTAATAACCGCGCTTGCGGCGCTTAATCGTAACCGCCCGTAGCCTCGGGCAGACGTTTGTATTCGTCTTTGGCCTTGACCAGCTCGAAGACGAAGTCCCGCAACTCGCCCAACTGCAGCGCGTCGGGCGTCGGGTTGCAGTATTCCCCGGACCACTGGTGAGTGATCGTGTTTCCGTTGATCCGGATGTTCCATTTGTCGGTGCCGTGCGGAGTTTGCAGGCATGTTTTTCGGTCGGGGATCAATTTTTTGGAGTCGGCAATGTTTATTTTTCTCATCCGCTCGTAGATTTGCTCCAGCTCCTCCGTCGTCAGCGCGATGTTCGCCGTAACGACGCCGCCAGCGATCAGATCTTTGGTTACGGTGTGATCGAAGGTATTCACTGCATTCCGGCCGTTGATGCCGAATTCCAGCGAAAACGCGAAATCCGGTGGCATCTTCTCGGGAAGAGACGGGCGTCCCCCCTCAACGGACGGAACGGTGCAGCCGGCGGCTAATAGGGCGAAGAACAACGGCACGAGGAAAAATGGTTTCAAATCAGGGCCTCCTTCCGCATGGAAAATATTGCAGTTTCCCTTTTGACGAACTTTCGGCCGATCAGGATGCATAGAAAAAGCGGCCGGGCATAAATCCGCACAGCCGCTTTGTTCCGTATGCCATTCAGATGGCCCAGTTGCCTTGCTTGAACACCGGCTCTTCCGTGCCGTCCGCGGTCACGCCGTATATATCCAGCTCGGGCGAACCGATCATGAAGTCGACGTGGGTGATGCTGGTGTTGAGTCCCGCTTTGCGCAGTTCATCCTGGGACATCTCCTTGCCGCCCTTCAGGTTGAAAGCGTACGCGCTGCCGATGGCGAAGTGGCAGGACGCGTTCTCGTCGTACAGCGTATTGTAGTATAAGATGTTGGATTCGGAGATGGGGGAGCGGTGCGGCACAAGCGCGACCTCGCCCAGCAATCGGGAGCCTTCGTCCATCTCGATCAGACTTTTGAGCGTCTCCAAGCCCCGCTCGGCGGATACGTCGACGATTCGGCCGTTCTCGAACGTCAGCTTGAAGCCGTCGATAATATTTCCGCCGTAGCTCAGCGGCTTCGTGTTGGAGACGGTGCCGTTCACGCCGGTGGCGAGCGGCGCGGTGAACACTTCCTCCGTCGGCAGATTCGCCACAAACGGAGTGCCTCGCTCATTGACGCTGTCGGCTGCGACCCAGAGATGCCCTTCCGGAAGCTCGACCGTCAGGTCCGTTCCCGGCGCTTGGTAGCGGAGCTTGCGGTATCGCTTGGCGTTCAAATAGTCCGATTTCTCGTTCAGCGTGCGGATATGCTCCTTCCAGGCGGCCACCGGATCGTCGCGGTCGACGCGGACCGCTTGGAAGATCGCGTCCCACAGCCGTTCCACTTGCCGATCCGCCGGCGTATCCGGGAATACTTTGGCCGCCCAGGCCGGGGAAGGCGCGGCGACGACGCACCAACTGAATTTATCCGACTGGGAGTATTGGCGGAATTTGTCCATCGCTTTGCCATACGTTTTGCTGTAATTGGCGATGCGTTCCGGCGGAACGCCGACAAGCAGATCGGGGTCCGAAGAGACGACACTGATGACCGCCGCGTTGTTTTCAACCAGCTCCAGCATTTCGCCTGCGTACCATTTGGGCTCCTCCAGAAAAGATTCGTCCGGGGCAAGATCGTACCGGATGCGGGTCAACGCATCGTCCGTCCAGTTGACCTTCACCAGATAAGCGCCCGCCTCGTAAGCTTTGCGGGCGATCAGCCGCACGAGTTCGGCGGCGTCCAGCGTGGCGTTGATCACAAGCTTTTGGTCTTTTTGAATTTGGACGCCTACGTTGACGATCAGATCGGCGTACCGGTTCAATTTCTCCTGAAACGAGATCATTGGATTCCTCCGTTTATTTCGGGTTCAATTCCTACTGTCTCATTGTATTGTAGCTTATCGCGATCCGATTTCAAATCGGACAGACCGCCGGCGCCGAACGGCGGAGCGGGCGGCGCCGGCGGGTTCGCGCGCCGGGGACGGGCGGCGAAGGAAGGTCAACCGGCAAGCGGTTGGCGCGATCCGCACATTTGCGGCTGCGGAACGGATACGCTCCGGTTAATCCGTAAACGTATGCCCCCGGTCCTTTGGCGGGTCGAACGCGGAGATCTTGGGTTTGGCCGCGGGGACGGCGGGATCGCCGTTTGTCGGAGCGGCCTCCCCGGCTTCCGCATCCGGTTTGGCTGCGGCGGCTCTCTTGTTCCGGATCGCCCGGCGGATCAGCAGGTAGATCGCCGCCAGGGGCACCGCCCCGGCGAATACGTACATCGAGACGTTGTGGACCATGTTTTCGGCCGCGCGTCCATAAACGTAAAACAGCAAGCCGACAACGTAAAATTTGACCGAGCGTCCGAGAGCCGCATAGACGATCAGCCGCCAGAGGGGGAAATCGAGACAGCCCGACAAAATCGTGAACACCTTGAACGGGATCGGCGTAAAAGCGCCGAACAAAATGGCGGTTTCGCCGTTTTTCTGAAACAGGGCGGTCGCCGAGTCGATCCATTCCTTTTTCAAGAGTTTATACAGAAGCGCGTGGCCGAGCGATTTGCCGATCCAATAACCGAACGGCGTGCCCAGCAGACAGGCGATAAATCCGACGGTCGCCAGCCATAAGGCGGATTGCGGATTGACCATGCTTAACGAAACCTGCGTAAAGAAAGCCGGAATCGGAAAGATGATGGCATCGATAAACGAATGGATGAACAAACCCCAGGCGCCAAATTTCTCCAGAAACGAAACAAGCTCTTCGATATCGGTCAGACTCCTCTCCTGAGACTTTCCGGGCGGCGCCTCCCGCAGAAAGCCCGCAAGATATAGTTTACTTGTTTTTGACCGATAAAGACAGCGAACAAAGACGGAACGCCGCCTCATTCGCGGGTCCGGCCGCCATTTTATTCGCTATGCGCGCCATAAAAGACGGCGTCTCGCCCTCGGAATCAAGGACAAGACGCCGTTTTTATTCAAGGCAGCTTCGGAAGCTCCGACACCGGGGTCGGCACGGCCGGACGCTTCTGAACGTTGCGGATGGTTTCGCGCAGCCGATGGCTGAAGGTCAGCGCCTCGGCGCGGGTCAGCGTGTCGCCGCCCTGGAAGCCCGCTACCGTATTGGCCGATTTGCCTTCGGCGTAGCCTTTGCCCAACAAGTAGCGGATCGCGTCGTCGCCGGAGAAGTTCACGCCGTCGGCCGCTGCGATGATTTCCGCCACGCGCGCGCGGGTGATCGGACGATCGCGGGCGGGCAGGTCGTCGGCGCCAAGCACGGGCACGTTGTACAATTGGGCGAACTCGTACAGCCGGTCATCCCACCTGCCGGTAAAGCCGGCATACGTGTCGATCATCGCCGGATCGACGCGCGGCCGGTAGAACAAGGCCAGGAACTCCGCTTCGCTGACCGGCCGGTCGGGCCTGAACGTCCCGTCGTCGTAGCCTTGAACGATGCCCAGGTTCACGCCCCATGCGATCGCCTCCCGGGCCCAATGGCCGCCGATATCGCTAAACTTCGCGATCGGAAGATCCTCAAGCGGTTTGTCGGACTGTCCGCCGCCGTTTTGCTCTTCCGTTCCTTTACCGGTCGTCCCGCCGGTCTGTCCTTCGTTGCCGGTGGAGTTGCCAGGCTCCAGATCGACAAACCGCGTCGTATATTCGATCGACGTCTCGTTGCCGGCGGCGTCCTGGAGTCCGCTGATCCGCACGCGGACTTCATCCCCCGCTTGAATCCGCAGGTAGGGGGTGCCGAATGTCAGGAGCTGCGCCTCGCCGCCGGCGTAGCTGCTGCTCGATATATAGAGGGAGCCGGCATCGCTTTTGGATTGGGCGGTGTCGTAAAGCAGCCATTTCGTGGCTTGGCCTTTGTTCAGCACCTCGATCCGGAGCTTCTCGGGATCGATTTTCTTGTATTTGTCCGGATTCAGCGCGACCGAGAACATCTCGAAGTTCGAGAACAGCGTCGGGAAGTTGCCGGCGGCCGGCCAAGCGATGTAGTCTTGCTTCGCCTTCCAGGAGCCGCTATTGTCCGCGCTCAGGTGCATAATCGTATACTTGTCCGTATAACCGAAACCGACGCCGGTGATATCGGGGTCCAGGATCGCCGTCCGGTGTCCGACGGAATAACGGTTGTCGGCGCCTCGGTCGTCCATGAAGGAAACGACCGCATCCATAGGCTTATAGCCGAAATGGAGATTCTCGTACCATTTGATCCCGATTCGAGGCTCGGCACGCTCATAGAAGTCGCTGCTCATGTCCGACGGCCGATCCGGACGGTGCGGATTGGCCGGGTGATAAGCCTTCTCCAGCACGACGACTTTATGATGGGCGGAGCTGTTCAACGCATCGTTCAAGGCGATCTCTTCCGATGTTCCGGCCAAATAGCGCGCGAACTTCGTCATATGGAGCGCATCCTTCAGCACCTGATCTTGAAGCCTGCCGGGAGCGTAAGGGGTGGCCAGCAGAGGAGCCTCCGCATACAAGCTCCGGCTGTAATCGTAGACGGGCTTGTATTGATCCCACTTGGCTTTGAGGACCGGCAAGCCTTCATCGCCGACCGTGGAGGCGAGCTCCGGATCGTCGGGGGCCAGCTTGACGATCGTCCGGCTCTCGGGCTTCTCGGACAGGTTGCCCGAGAAGCGCACGCCGAGAAAGTAAGTGGCATCTTTTAATTTGACGAACACGTTTACCGCGTCCGCGAACAGGGGCTCCGTCGTGATCCGAAACGTGCCGTCCGCCGCAACATGGGCGTCATACACGTTTATTTTTTGGCCGATGCCGGCGTCGTCGATCTGGACCCGGATCGTTTGACCCGCATAGCCGGGGGCGGTTCCTTCCACCGTGACGGTGCGGTCGTCGTTATAAATAGCCTTGAAGCCGTTGTTTTCGGCCACAGTCGAATACGCGGCTGCCGCTTGCGGCACAACCGCTCCGAAGGCCAACGTCCATCCGAGCAGGACAGCCGTTGCTATCGATCGATAAGTCTTCCTCATGTATATCCTGCCTTTCTCCTATCAGACTATATACCTAATATCGGACCGGCAGCGGCTATTTTTGAAGAGAAAACAGAGCATACGGGACGCGGATCCAAACAATCGGTGGCGCAGACCGGTCCGCATCGCGGGTTTTCGGCCATCCGGATTGCATCGATCAGGAAGGTTCGGCCGAACGGCCGCCAATTGCGGAGTTCCCGGAGTGTTGTTCGGGCGATGCAAGTTCGCGAGATTTGTGATAATCTGATAGTAATTATCGACCCTCATATTGGCTATTGACCGGAGCGGGTCAATTTGTTAACGTGTGCGTTAAACAACCACGCATATTTCCGGCGAAGGCGGCATTCGTTAAAGAGACGGAAAACGTCGCTAAGCTGAAGCATAAGGAGGAAAAACGATGGCAACCGTCGATCAACAGATCGAGGAGAAATACGAGCGGCTCGGAGAAGTGCTTCGTTCGATGGGCAAGGTTGTTGTTGCATTTTCCGGCGGCGTTGACAGCGCGTTTCTTCTGAAGGCGGCTTTGGAGTTTTTGGGTCCGGACCGGGTGCTGGCGATTACGGCCGACTCGGAGACGTATCCGGAGCGGGAGAAGCAGGAGGCTGTGCAGCTCGCGCGCGAGCTTGGCGCCAAGCATGAGATCGTGCACACCAGCGAGCTGAATATTCCGGGTTATGCCGAGAATCCGGCCAACCGCTGTTATTTCTGCAAAAACTCCTTGTTCGACCACTTGATTCCGATCGCCAAGGAGCGCGGTTACGATCACGTCATTTTCGGCGCGATCGCCGACGATCTCGGCGAACACCGCCCGGGTCTTCAGGCCGCGCATGAACGCGGGGTGCGGGCTCCGCTGCTCGAAGCCGGCATCAAAAAATCGGAAATCCGCCACTTGTCCCGCAAGTTCGGACTGCGCACGTGGGATAAGCCTTCGTTTGCCTGCTTGTCTTCGCGGATTCCATACGGCGAACAGATCACCGCGCAGAAGCTGTCGATGATCGACCGCGCCGAGGACTTCCTGATTCAGCTCGGCTTCCGTCAAGTTCGCGTGCGCCAGCATGACCGGTTGGCCCGCATCGAGGTGCCGCCGTCCGAGCTGGCCGATGTGCTGGCCGTAGCCGAGACGGTGCATGCGAAGCTGAAGGAGATCGGCTATACGTACGTCACCCTCGATCTCAAAGGTTACCGTTCCGGCAGCCTGAACGAGGTGCTGCCCCCGGAGCTGAACACGGCGGTTCGATAATCGGACGTCGCCGTAAGGGATCGATCCGTCCCTGCGCAGATTTCAGAACGCCATTCTCCCGCAGGAAGGACTTTTTACTTTGCAAATCAAAACGGAACGTCTGATCATTACCGCTATTGGCCCGGAGAACTATGGCCGGGTATCTGAAACGTATCCGGCAGGCGAACACATCGTCGAATATATGGAAAACCTTAAGAAAGATCCCGAATTATTCGGCTGGGGGGTGTGGCTTGTAACTTTGGCCGAGAACGATCAAGCGGTTGGCGACATCGGCTTTAAAAGAAAACCCGATCATCAAGGTACGGTAGAAGCAGGGTACGGCATACTCCCTGAAATGCGGAACAAGGGTATCGCGACCGAGTCGGTTCGCGCCCTTCTAAATTGGGCGTTCTCTTCGCCCCAAGTAAAAAAGGTTGTGGCGGAGTGCGATCAAGAGAATATGCCGTCGATCAAGGTTCTGGAGAAATTGGGAATGCAAAGAACAGGCGTTAAAAACGGAATGGTGCAATGGGAACTCATCAAAAGATCCGGTTAAACAAGCCCGATTCAGCCAATCGCAAGACTTGCCTCGCACAAAGAGGGCGGTCCCGCCTCATCCCGGCGGGGCCGCCTTGATTTTCGGCCGCCGTGGGCCGTATTTGATCCTTGACTTGTATACAAGAACACAAGTATACTTATTTGCGAGAAAGGCGCAAATACGGGAGGAGATACGGCGATGCGGATGGTTTTTCGCTGGTACGGGGAAGGGAACGATACCGTCACGCTCAAGCAGATCCGGCAAATCCCCGGCGTCGAAGGAATCGTGTGGGCGCTGCACGATTTGCCGCCGGGAGAGGTATGGCCGCTGGAGCGCATTCTGGAGCTGAAGCGGCAGGCGGAGGCGTACGGGCTTCATATCGAGGTGGTCGAAAGCGTCAACGTGCACGAGGACATCAAGCTCGGACTGCCGTCGCGGGAGAAGTATATCGAAAACTACAAGCGCACGATCGCCAATCTGGGCCAGGCGGGCGTGAAGGTCATCTGCTACAACTTCATGCCGGTGTTCGACTGGATCCGCACGGATCTGTTCAAGGAGCTGGAGGACGGTTCGACGGCCTTGTTCTATGAGAGCGCCAAGGTGGACGGGATGGACCCGATGGAGCTTGTCCGCCTGATCGCGGAAAATCCCGAGTTTACGATGCCGGGCTGGGAGCCGGAGCGGTTGAGCCGGTTGACGGAGCTGTTCGAAGCGTACCGGGGCGTGACGGAGGAGCATCTGTGGGAAAATCTCCGTTATTTTCTGGAGCAGATTATCCCCGTCGCCGAAGCGAACGGCATTCGGATGGCGATTCATCCGGACGACCCGCCGTGGCCGGTGTTCGGATTGCCGCGCCTCATGCACAACCGCGACCATCTGGCCCGGCTGCTGTCGCTGGTCGATAGCCCTGCCAACGGAATCACCCTCTGCAGCGGCGCGCTCGGGGCGAGCCGGGACAACGACGTGGCGGCGATGGTGCGGGAATTCGCGGACCGGATTCCGTTCGCCCACATCCGCAACGTCCGGGTCTACGACAACGGCGACTTTATCGAGACGTCGCACCGCGCCCGGGACGGGTCGGTCGATATTTGCGACGTCGTGAAGGCCTACCACGAGAACGGCTTCACCGGCTACGCGCGGCCGGATCACGGGCGGCACATCTGGGACGAGAAGTGCAGGCCGGGTTACGGGCTGTACGACCGGGCTCTCGGTATTATGTATCTGTGGGGCATATGGGATTCGTTGGAGCGGGAAAAACGGCGCAGGGAGGAGACGGCGGCATGCTGACCATTCATGAGCATTTGCGGGGAAAAGTGGCGGTTGTGACAGGCGGCAGCGGCGTGCTCTGTTCGGCGATGGCGCGCGAGCTGGGACGCCAGGGGGTGAAGGTGGCGATCCTGGGCCGCACGGCGGAAAAAGGCGAAGCGGTGGCGGAATCGATCCGCTCCGGGGGCGGCACGGCGATCGCGGTCGCCTGCGACGTCCTGAACGCCGGGAGCGTGCGCGAAGCCGCGCGGCTGGTGGAGGAGAAGCTGGGTCCCTGCGATATCCTGATCAACGGGGCAGGGGGCAATCATCCGGACGGCAGCACGACCAACGAGACGCTGAAGCCGGAGGACCTCGGCAATCCGGAGCTGAAGACATTTTTCGACCTGACGGAGGAAGGGTTCGGCTACGTGTTCGATCTGAACTTTATGGGGACGCTGATCCCGACGCAGGTCTTCGCCAAATCCATGATCGGCCGGCCGGGAGCGACGGTCATCAACATCTCCTCGATGAGCGCGCCGTGCCCGATGACCAAGGTTCCCGCCTACAGTGCGGCCAAAGCGGCGATCAACAACTTCACGCAATGGCTGGCGGTGCATCTGGCGGACGCCGGCATCCGGGTGAACGCAATCGCGCCGGGATTTTTCCTCACGGAGCAAAACCGGCGGCTGCTGACCCGCGAAGACGGCACGCTGACCGAGCGGTCGCACAAGATTATCGCCCATACGCCGATGCGGCGGTTCGGTCGGCCGGAGGATTTGCTGGGCACGCTGCTGTGGCTCGTCGACGAACGGATGTCCGGATTCGTCACGGGCGTAACGGTCCCGGTCGACGGTGGATTTATGGCGTACTCGGGGGTATGATGGAAGCAAAGGTTAACGGATAAAAAGGTGGAGTGATCCGATGACGCTATTTTCCCCGCTGCCCGCGGTGACGTCGCGCCGTTCGCTGGGCGAACTCGTCTACGATTCCGTCCGCGAGGCGATCGTGTCGCTTCGGCTGGAGCCGGGCACGTTCATCTACGAAAACGAGCTGGCCGAGTCACTGGGCGTAAGCCGCACCCCCATTCGCGAAGCGATCCGCATGCTGTCCGGCGAAGAGCTGCTGGAGGTGCTGCCCCAGCGGGGCACGCGGGTGGCGCCGATCTCGGAACGCAAGGTCAGCGAGTCGCGCTTCGTCCGGGAGCAGTTGGAGACGGGGGGATTCCGGCTGGCGGCGCGGCTCTGGCGGCCGGAGCGGCACGAGGACGTCCGCCGGACGTGCCTGCGGCTGCTGGAGGAGCAGCGGGAGGCGGCGGCCCGGGGGGATATCGCCCGGTTCCTGCAAGCCGACGAGGCGTTCCACCAAGCGATCCTGCATGTGGCGGACAACGCGACGCTGCTACAGGTGATCTACCGGATGAGGGGGCATCTCAATCGGGCCCGAATGTTGGCGCTGCGCGAGCTTCGCCGCATCGAACCGATTGTGGACGAGCACGAAGCGCTGCTGGAGGCGGTCGCAGGCGGGGACGAGGAACAGGCGGCCTCGCTGATGCGGGCGCATGTCGGCAAGCTCGACCGGGAGCTGCCGGAGCTGCGGCAGATGTACCCGGACTATTTCGCGGAACGGTAGCCGGAGGAGGTCAGGGGCATGACGCCGCTGGTTTTGCCCTGGGGACGGCCCGCAAAGCTTCGTTCAACAAGAAAGCGCCGGGTCCGGCTTGAGCGGTTCGGCGTGATCCCATATGCTGGGATACGTATGCTCCCCTTCCAAAGCGTAAAAGAAATATAGGATACCGCGATCGGGCAAATCCGGTTTTCCGCCGATTTGGAGTTCGTGCAGAGATTGCGCTTTTTTCATGCGAGGATTCCTCCCCATCGACCTGTTCCTTGACTATTGTACACCCATTCTTAAAGAATGGTAATTCGAGGTTGGTTAGGTTATAGATGGGGATAAAGAGCATCCGTATGCTGTTTCCCATGTTATTGATCGGACCATCCTATCGAATTCCCATCCGGAGGGTTGGAATTAACCCGGTTTAACGTTATAATCGAGGAAGAGTCCAAATCCTAGTTCACTAAGGAGCAAGAAGATGGAGAAGAAGCTTATTTTCGGGCACAAAAACCCGGACACCGACTCGATCGGCTCTGCGCTGGTATATGCCGACCTGAAGACCGCTCTGGGCGAGAACGTTGAAGCCGTCCGCCTTGGCGCCGTCAACAAAGAGACGCAATACGCGCTCGACTACTTCGGAGTCAAGGCGCCGCGTCAAGTGGAGACGGTGGCCAGCGAAGTGAAGGACGTCATCCTCGTCGACCACAACGAGCGCCAACAAAGCGCGAGCGATATCGAAAGCGTCCGCGTCGTGGAAGTCATCGACCACCACCGCATCGCCAACTTCGAGACGGCGGGACCGCTGTACTATCGCGCCGAGCCGGTCGGCTGCACGGCGACGATCCTGAACAAGATGTACAAGGAGAACGGCGTGGCCGTCAAAAAAGAAATCGCCGGCCTGATGCTGTCCGCCATCATCTCCGACACGCTGCTGCTGAAATCCCCGACCTGCACCCCGCAGGACGTCGCCGCCGCTCGCGAGCTGGCGGACATCGCAGGCGTCGATCTGGACAAATACGGTCTGGACCTGCTGAAAGCGGGCGCGGACCTGAGCGACAAGTCGATCGCCGAGCTGATCTCCCTGGACGCCAAAGAATTCTCGATGGGCGCGTACAAAGTGGAGATCGCGCAGGTTAACGCCGTCGATCCGAACGACGTGCTGTCCAAGCAAGCCGAGCTGGAAGCCGCTCTGAACGGCATTATCGCCGAGAAGGGTCTCGATCTGTTCCTGTTTGTCGTGACCGACATCCTGAACAACGATTCCATCGGCCTCGCGCTGGGCGCCAAAGCGAACGTCGTCGAACAAGCGTACGGCGTGAAGCTGTCCGACAACAAAGCCGTGCTGAAAGGCGTCGTCTCGCGCAAATCGCAGATCGTGCCGGTGCTGACGGACGCGTTCAGCAAACTGTAAAAAGAACAGCTAGCCGTCGGGGATGGCCCCGGCGGCTTTACTATGCAAGGTACGCGGCCCCAGCGATCCGCCTGGACGGAATTTTGCGTTCAACCCCCCCCCCCGTTTTACCGGGGGTTATTTTGTCGGCCGGCGAGGCGGCTGCTTCCGTCTGCCCGGCGCCACGCGATAAACCCGTTCGGGCCGACCGACCGTGCCGTAATTGAGGTCGGCGGTGACCCGCCCTTCCTGCCAGGCGCCCCGATTCGGTTCCCCCGAAATGCGGCAGAACACGGGAATTCGGCCGGAGCGGGGGAAACGGTTCGCGTCGACCGCCCGGGCGCAGCGCGGTAGATCGGGCCGGCAGCGTTATCCCGGATCGAACGCCGCGTGTATAATGGAGGCAGGAGCGTGATCCGATGTCCCGACAATGGTTTATAACCGATATTCACGGCGAGTACGCCGGCATGCTGCGATTGCTCGAGTTTGTCCGATTCGATCCGGCGGCCGACCGGATCGTGTTCGGGGGCGACCTCGTCGGCCGGGGGCCGGACAGCGGCCCCGTCCTGCGCGAAGTGCGCCGCCTGCAGCGGCTTCATCCCGAGTCGGTGCGGGCGGTCGCCGGCAATCACGAGGAGATGATGCTGGGTTATTTCCGCGACGGAGACGCCTTATGGCTGCATCATGGCGGCCGGGAGGCGCTGCGGAGCTTCCGCGAGGAGTTCCCCGATCCGGAGACGCTGAACGAGCATGTCGATTGGGCGGCCGGGCTGCCGCTGGTTATCGGCGACGACGAATACGTGTATGCCCACGCGGGGATCGAACCGGACAAGGAGCTGGCCGCGCAGAGCCGGGAGATCGTATGGATGGAGGAAGACGTTCTGTACGGCTACCCCCGATCCGAGCTGCTTCGGGCGACCGGCGGCCGGCCGGTCGTGCATGGGCATACCCCGTGCGAATTCATTTATTTCGACGGGGTGCGCCTGAACGGGGATTTGGGCGCGCATACCTACTCCGTCCGGGAGGAGCAGGCGCTTGGTTTGATCGATCTGGCCCATCTCGAATATTACGTCTATAAGCTCCACAGCCGGCGCATCGAGAAACGCCGAATCCAGACGTTCGGTTAACAAGGGCCGGCGTTCGCTTCGGGCGGAGGACGGCCGGACACCCGGGAAGCTTGGCCGCTCTCTGCCGCTATTCCGCCAATGACAACTCGTTCGATCGCGCCAGCACCGTCCGTTTCGCGTCCGTCAGCCGCACTTGCAGCTTCCAGGGCCGGGGCGGCGCGGCCTCGTCCGCCGGCAGCCTGGCGTACAAATGTCCGGCGTCGCGGTAGGACGTATCGAGCTTTCGGCCGTTCAGCCATACGGAGCAATCCGGCTTGAACCGCTCTCCCCGCACCTCCAGCCGATCGCCGTCCCGGCCCAGCGGCTCTGCTCCCTTCAGGACGACCGGGCCTTCCCCGAGAGCGAACGCGGCGGGGGCGATCCGTCCCCGCAATCCGCTGGCCCGGTAGCCGTACTGCCGCCCGAACAAAATATCGTACTCCAGACGCGCGTAATCCTCCAGCGGCGTCTCGTCGACGGGGCGGGTTTTGCGAAACGGCCTGGGCGGCACCAGCGGCATTTCCCGGTACAGCTTGTACAAATATTCCGTGTAATACGTCCCCTCCAGCCCCGCATACCGCAGAAGATACGCTCCGAGATAGCTGGCGTTCATGCGCAGCTCCTCGCGTTCCCGTCCCGGGCGGTTGCTCCAGATCACCACGGGCGTATAGTGCATGTTGTCCATGAAGTCCGGATCGTTACGGCCCGTGACGTATCCGGCTTCCTTGTATACGGCGTAGTCGTCGCCAAGAGCCGGCAGGTGGTCGCCGAAGCAGAGAATGACCGTCGGCTCCGGGTTGTTGCGGTATTGGTCGACCAAATACCGGAACGCGTCGTCGAAGGCGCGCACGCCCGTCGCGTAATTGCGCAGCATGTTTTTCGCCTTTTCCCCGATCGGCCCCTCGACGGCAATCCGGTTGTCGAAAAATTTGTCCTCGTACCCCCCGTGATTCTCCATCGTATTGGCGAAGACGAAGTCCGGCCCCGGCGTCGCCGCCGTCGTCGCGATGATCTTCTCCATCACCTGCCGATCCTCCAGATACGGCCCGTGGTAGCGCGGCTCGAAGAACTCGCTGCTGACGAAGCGGGAGAAGCCCATGTTGCGGTAAGCGTTGCGGCTGTTGAAAAACCAGTTGTAGAACGGGTTGATCGCCGTCGTCTCGTACCCTTGCCGGGCGAGGATGGAGGCGAGCGAATCGACTTCGCGGTTGACGTAATGAATGTACGGAATCGAGCCCGACGGCAGAAAACGGACCGAATTGCCCGTCAGCACCTCGAATTCGACGTTGGCGGTCGTGCCGCCGAACTGCGGCGTCAGAATCCAGCCGCTGGTCGTCTCCTTCATGAGCGACCGGAAAAACGGCATCGGGTCTTCGCTGAACGTGACGTTGTTCAGCCGCGTCGGGTCCCAGAACGTCTCGGCCAGCAGCACGATGACGTTCGGCTTCTCCGCGCTTGCGTCCCGGTTCGCATCGGCCTGCAGCCGGCCGACCAGCCGCCGGATCGAGGTCTCGTCTGTGCCGTGCGGCCGCTCGATCCGCACGTAATCGACGTCCGTGACCATCGACAGCAGCACCCCGTTGCGTTCGAACTGCCGGTCCGGCTCGAACGGAATCGTGTATGTGCGGTAGTAATCCTGCAAAGGGAGCGGCACGCCCCTCCAGGCGCTGAGCAGCAGCAGGAGGCCCAGCAGGCCGTAGGCCGCCCGTTCCCGCCAGCCGAACCTGACGGATCGCGGCAGCAGGCAGAGTCCGGCGACCAGCGCAGCGGCTCCCGCGACCGGCAGCAGGTGCGGCGGAAACGCCGGATTGGTCGCTATCGCTGCGTCGGCGCCCTCCTGGGGCAGCGCGAGATCCCAGATGAACAGCGGGTAGCCGGTGCGGCTCCACTTGATCCCGCTCGCGACGCCCAGGACGCCGACAAGCGCGAAGAGGAGGGAATAGGCGGCACGCGTGCGCCCGAACGCCCCGGCGGCGAGCAGCGTCAAGCTCAAGGCGATGAAGTAATTCATCGTCCATTCGTTCGGATGGTCCCCGATCCATTCATACGGGCGCAGGAACGACACGCGGCTAAGCGCCTCGAGAAGAATGACCAGCAGCGCCGGCACAAGAGCCAGCGGCACACGTTTCAACAGCGGAAGCAGTCGGCGCATGATGCGTAAGAAGCCTCTCTTTGCGAAGGAATAGCGACAGCGGAAGCCCGCCGGATGGAAACGACGACAATACATTTCGATACGAGGCTCGCAAATCCCTCTTCGACCGCAGCGGAAACAGCGTAAACGAAAGCGGTTCCGCCCTGTCATCTAAAGGTTATATCCAAACGTTTGCGCGGTGAAATCTGCCCGGTCCCCATAACGCCAACCTGACGCCAAAGCCGGGATTCGCCGTTGTATCCGTTTTCCACGCGTAAGCCTGCATCACATCGAAAGCGTTTTCCTTTAGTTTGTATCACATATCGTTGATCCGGCAAGTAGTTTCACAGGGGGTTACCCCGCTATCATGAAGTCATACGAACAACAGCGACGCACGAAAGGGTGGTCGGATTTGAAGCAAACCGCGATCGGCGCGGAGCGCCGGGTGTCGGTACCCCGCAAGTCTGCCAAGATCGCAGCATTTTTCAGGCAATGGGATCTGCAATTGATGGTGCTGCCTGCGTTGGCGCTGGTTCTGGTATTCAGCTACTTTCCGATGTACGGGGTATTGATTGCGTTTCAGGATTATTCCGTATTTAAGGGGATGTCGGCTTCGCCCTGGGTCGGCTTCAAGCATTTCGAGGATTTCTTCCGATCCCCGGAGCTGTTCGTGGTCATGCGCAACACGCTGGTGATCAGCATGCTGAAGCTTTGCGTCGGCTTCCCGGCCCCGATCGTCCTGGCGCTGGCGCTGAACGAGGTCAAAAACATGCTGTTCAAGCGGGTGGTGCAGACGATCAGCTACCTGCCTTATTTCCTGTCCTGGGTCATCGTCGCGAACTTCACGATCTCGATGCTCTCGACGGACAACGGCAGCTTCAACATCTTCCTGCAATGGCTGGGCCTGATCGACGAGCCGGTTTCGTGGCTGTCCCAAGAAAATTACTTCTGGGCCATTATCGTCAGCGCCAACGTCTGGAAGGACATCGGGTTCTCCTCGATCGTCTATCTGGCCGCCATCGCGGGCATCGACCCGGCCCTGTACGAATCAGCCGCCATCGACGGCGCCAGCCGTTTCCGCATGATGTATCTGATCACGCTTCCGTGCATCATGCCGGTCGTCATCATCTTCCTGATCCTCGCCATCGGCAACCTGCTCAACGCGGGCTTCGAGGACCTGCTGCTGTTCGGCGTCAACCCCGCGCTTCGCGACGTCTCCGACGTGCTCGACACGTTCGTGTACCGGATGGGCATTAATTTGGGCCGGTTCTCGTTTGCGACGGCGGTCGGGTTGTTCAAGGCGGTCGTCAGCGTCGCCCTGCTGGTAGGGGCCAACCGGCTTGCGCGCCGCACCGGCAACAGCTTGTGGTAGGGAGGAAACGGATTGAAGCTCGCATTCGAAGACCGCGTTCTCGTTGCCGTCGTCTATTTCTTTTTGATCCTGCTGGCGTTTGTTACGTTTTATCCGTTCTGGAACTCGGCGGTGATCTCGTTTAACGAGGGCACCGACACGAGCATGGGGGGCATCACCTTCTGGCCGAGGGAATTTACGCTGGAGAACTACCGGGTCGTGGCGGGAGACGTGCGGATCATCAAAGGCTTCGGGGTATCGATCGCCCGTACGGTCGTCGGCACCTTCTGCACCATCGCCATGACGTCGCTGCTGGCTTACGGTATGTCCCGGCGGGAATTGATCGGGCGGGGCTACTACATGACGTTTTGCGTCATCACGATGTATTTCGGCGGGGGCCTGATTCCGACCTATCTGTTGATTCGCGCCCTGGGCCTGATGGATTCGTTCTGGGTCTTTATCATTCCGTCCATGGTCAGCGTCTGGAGCATGATCATTTTCCGCACCTTCTTTAAGGAGATACCGGCCGGTCTGGAGGACGCGGCGCGGATCGACGGCTGCGGCTACTGGGGCACGTTCCTGCGGGTCGTCCTACCGCTGTCCGGTCCCGTGATCGCCACGCTCAGCCTGTTTACGGCCGTCGCGCACTGGAACGACTGGTTTGTCGCTTCGATCTACATCAATAACGAAAACTTGCTGCCGGTCCAGGCGATCCTCAAGCGCACGCTGGATTCGAATATCGTCTCCGAGATCGATACGGCCGCGCAGAGCCACGTCTTACGGACGCAGAAGTCGTTTACAACCAAATCGCTGACGATGGCGACCATGATGGTGATCACGATTCCGATCGTGCTCGTCTATCCCTTCCTTCAGAGATACTTCGTCAAGGGCGTGCTGGTCGGCTCGCTGAAAGAATAGGCGCAACGCGGGACTTCCCTTCGGGGGAGAGATTTTTCCGGCTTCAAAGCCAAAAGCTTTAAGCATATACTAGTATAATAGGAAGGGGTATACAGCAAATGGACAATCGGCGTAACAAGAATGCGGGAACTGTTGCGGCCGTCTTGGCTCTCGGCACGGTTCTGGCGGCATGCTCCGGCGGGGAAGACGGCAATTCCGCCAGCGCGAGCCCGGACGCAAGCGCGGCGCCCACTTCGGCGGCGCAGTCCGCGTCTCCGAAGCCGGACGTGTTCCAGATCGGGAGCGAACCGGTTTCCTTCACCTTGTTCGGCAACTACGGCTGGTACACGCAGCCGCGATGGGGCGAGGACATCTTCACGAAAGCGATCAAAGAGAAGTATAAAATCGACATCGTCCCCATCCAGGCGGGCGGCAACGCCGAAGCGAAGCTGAACACGATGATCGCGTCGAACGATCTGCCGGACGTCATCTGGGGAGAACGCGACGGCTTCAACCGCCTGATCGAGAACGGCCAGATCGTTCCCCTCGATCCGTATCTGGACAAATACCCCAACCTGAAGAAATGGGCGGGCGACGAAGTTCTGAACATGCTCCGCCATACCGACGGCAAGCTGTACCTGTTCCCGAACTGGTACACGAACAAGCCGACGGGCAACGCCGGTTACGTCGTCAACAAAAAGATCTATGAAGAACTGGGCAAGCCGAAGCTGGAGACGACCGACGACTTGTACGCGTACCTCAAGCTGGTCAAGGAAAAATACGGCGACTCGATCATTCCGTTCGAGCCGGGCCAGGCTTCCGAAGGCAAAGGCGTCGACCTCCTGTACTCCGCGTTCCGCGAGAACAACCCGGCCACGTTCATGGGCAATCTGCGCGCGGTGCCGAAGGACGGCAAGTTCACGTCGATCTTCGCCGATCCGGTATTTAAGGAAGCGCTCACATTCGTCAACAAGCTGCACCGGGAGAAGCTGATGACGCAGGACGCCCTGACGCAGAAGGTCGACCAGGTTCAAGAGAAGCTGAACCAGGGCAGAGTCGCCGTCTACGCGGACATCACGGCGATCGAATACGCCGGCCCGGCGGACGCGCTGCTCAAGCAAAAAGATCCGAACGCCGGCTACTTCATGATCTGGCCGATTCACAAGCCGGGACTGGACAAAAACAAAATCACCGTCGCCCATTACGACCGGCTCGGCTGGAACGCGGCGGCCATCACGAAAAAAGCGAAAGATCCGGAGAAAATCTTCGCGGTTCTCGACTGGATGACGGGCGAGCAGGGCACGCGGGAAATCATCTGGGGGCCGGAAGGCATGTACTGGCAAGGCACCGACAGCGAAGGGCTGCCGCTTCTGCTGGATACGTTCGTCACCGATCCGGACCGCCAAAAGAATATGTCGGCCACGGACAACCTGCAGTTCGTCGGCAATGCGGCGTTCAACGACAAAATCAAATTAAAGGCCGAGCAAAAGCTGCCGCCGGAGAAACGTTCCTGGGCCACGACTTACCAGGACAGCATTACGTGGAAAACGCACATCGACCTGACGCCCATGCGCGGCATCGAGCCGCCGAAGGACAGTGAGGAAGGCGTGATCCGCGAGCGGATCATCGAGCTGTACAAAAAAGCCCGCGCCCAGGCCATCCTGGCGAAAAGCGAGCAGGAAGTATCGGATATAATCGATAAAGCGGAAAAAGACGCGCAATCGCTCGGCTATCAAAAGCTGCTGGACTACTATACGGCGAAGTGGAAGGCCAACGAAGCGAAAATGGCCAAGAAATAATCGCTTCTTCGGCTTCGAGCGGTTGATCCTGAGGGAACGGGTGTGCGAACCGCGTACGCCCGATTTCCGTCTTTCGCATGAAGAAAGGGGGAGAACGGCTTGTACAAGGTGCTGATCGCCGACGATGAGACGCTGGACCTGGAAGGCATGAAAAGGTTTATTCCGTGGCAATCTCTCGGCATGGAGGTTGTGGGGGCCGTGACCAACGGGTTCGCCGCTTGCGAAGTGATCGAGAATGAGGCGATCGACGTGCTCGTGACGGATGTGCATATGCCGAACATGTCGGGCCTCGAACTGGCCAGGCGCGCCAAAGCGCGGATCGGAGACGTGCGTGTCGTGTTCGTCAGCGGCTACCGGGATTTTCAGTATGTCAAGGAAGCGCTGTCGTTAAAAGCGTACAGCTACGTGCTGAAGCCGATGGACGATCAGGAGTTGATCGAAGCGCTCCACCGGGTTCGCGGCGATCTGGACGAGACGCGGAAGCGCGCGGAGACGGAACGCGAGTGGAACCGGCTGCTGGCCGACGGTCTCGTGCGGATGCCGCCGCCGGATTCGGGACAGGAGCGAAGCTGCGGCCGCAACGGAAAGCTGATCGCCCGGATCGTCGGCTATATGGCCGAACGGCTCGATCAGCCGCTTACGCTCAAGGAAGTCGCCGACGAGTTCGCGTTCTCCCCCAACTATCTCGGCCAATTGTTCAAGGAATCGACGGGCCGCACCTTCCACGAATATCTGGTTTCCCTGCGCATGGAGAGGGCGTGCGAGCTTCTGCGCGACCCGAGGCTGCGGATCTACGAGGTGGCCCATCGGGTCGGATACCGGTATATGCCGTATTTCAGCAGGCAATTCAAGGAGACGTACCGGATGACCCCTGTGGAGTTCCGCAACGCGTTGTGAACGGAGGCCGGCCATGATCCGTCAGGGAAGCCCGTCCGTATCGGATAAACAAGCCAAGGAGACGCGGTTTGTGCCCTTCGGGTACAAGCTGATGATCTCCTATTTGCTTTTTTCGCTGCTGCCCGTCATCGTGTTCGGGTATCTCGCCAATTCGATTTTGATCGAGTCGACCCGGGAGCAGACGCGCGGCAACGTGCAGGCGGCGCTGCGCCAGATGAAGGACAATATCGAATACCGAATGAACGATATGGTCCGCCTGTCGGACCTGGTTTATTTCGACAATGCCATCGTCACCCGCCTCCGGCAGACGGAGGAAGGCTGGCACAGCTACGAGTCGACCACGCAGTTCATTTTGCCCAAGCTCGACAGCCTGCTGAAAGCGACCAGCTTGCAAATCTGGTTGAGCGTCTACTTCCGCAACGAGACGCTGGCCGAAGTATACAACACCTACGGAGATTCCGATCCGCTGGCGTACGCGGGCAAAACGTACGATATTTACCATTGGAGAAGAATCGCCCATAAGGACTGGTACCGGGACCTTCCGCCGGAGGACTACGGCAAGACGATCGTCTGGCGTCAGATCGAGCGGGACGGCGAGTTCGGCCATATCTCCATGCTGAGAAGAATCGTCGATACGAGCGCCGTGCCGCAATTGCGCGAGATCGGCGTCATGAGGTTTACCGTCAAGCTCTCGGAGCTGTTTTCCACGGTTTATCCGGATTTCGGGGTCGGCACGTATATGGAGATCAAAGACCGCAGCGGGCATTCGTTGTGGACGATCGGCAACACCGAGGCGCAGCGCGCCCAGACGTCCGGCGGCGGACAATTTCTGGAGATTGCGGAGGACATTCACGGAGGCGAGTGGAAGCTCGTTGCCCGCATCCCGAAGGAATGGATCGAGAAAGACGCGCGCAAGGTCGAGTATTTAACGGTTGCCATCTGCGCCGTCAGCTTTTTGCTCCTGCTGTTCGTGGGCTTATTCCTGTCCCGGTATTTCTCCAGGCGCGTCTCCCGCATCGTGCTGGTTTTGGATTCGTTCCGGCTTGGGGACTTCCGCAAGCGGATTCACTTCAAGGGCCGCGACGAATTTTCGGTGATCTCGCAGGCGATCAATTCCATGGCCCGGCATATCGACGAGCTAATCCGGGAAGTGTACGTGACCAGCCTGAAAAAAAGGGAAGCGGAGCTGGAGTCGCTGCAAGCGCAGATCAATCCGCATTTCCTCTACAATACGTTGTCTTCGATCAGTCGTCTGGCCAAATTCGGACAAGTGGAGAAGCTGCACCAGATGGTGCGGAATCTGGCGTTGTTCTACCGCTTGTCGCTGAACGAAGGCCGCACCGTGATCCCGATTGCCAACGAGCTGGAGCAGGCGAAGGCGTATCTGGATATCCAGAAGATCAAATACGGAGACCGGATGGACGTCCTGTTCGAGATCGATCCGGATCTGCTGCGCTTCGAGACGGTGAAGCTGATCCTGCAGCCGTTTCTCGAAAACGTGCTGGAGCACGCCTGGTGCGGCGATTGGGTGCATATCCGCGTGACCGGAAGACGCGACGGCGACGATATCGAATTCCGCATTATCGACGACGGAGTCGGCATGACGCCCGATACGTTGAAGCGGGTGACGCCCGGAGACGGACGGTCTGCCGAAGGCTACGGCATCTATAACGTCCATGAGCGGATACGCCTGCATTACGGCAACGGCTACGGCGTCTCGATCTTCAGCCGGCTCGGCATCGGCACGGCCGTCACGATTCGAATCCCGTGCGTGCGGCGTTCGGTGCCGTATGCGGATTCGGCCGCAAGCCGAGGCGGGGCGGAAATGTCGCCGGAGGCCTCTTGATAAGAACGTATGTTCGTTGTATGATTCGGTTATACGCAACGGACAGAGGAGAGAACCGGAAATGTCGGCGTTCGACAAAAAGAAGCTGGAGCAAGCGTACGACGCGTTTGCGGACGAACGGCAACAATCGGGGTTGGCGCCGTGGAAGTCGGAGGAACGGAGAAGGGCGCTTGATGCGTTTAAGCGGGCAGGGGCAGCCGCGCTGCTTGAGATCGGAGCCGGCACGGGCCGCGACAGCCTGTATTTTCAGGAGCACGGGCTGGCGGTAACGGCGGTGGACTTGTTGGAACGGATGGTCGAGCTGTGCAGGAACAAGGGGCTGACGGCTTATCGGATGGATTTCTCCCGGATGTCGTTCGCGGATCGCTCCTTCGACGCCGTCTTCGCCATGAATTGTCTGCTGCATGTGCCGAAGGCGGAGTTGCGGGAGACGCTAGGCGAAATCGCGAGGGTGTTGAAGCCCGGCGGACTTTTTTTATCTGGGGGTATACGGCGGCCGCCGTCCGCGTAGACGGCTCGGCACAGGAAAACTCCCCTGCGAAGGATGGAGGATCGATCCTCCGCAGGGGAGTTGCTTTTTAGGGCGGATGCGATTAACGTCCGCCGGGTCCACCCCAACCGGGTCCACCCCAACCGGGTCCACTCCAGCCGGGTCCGCCACCGCCGGGTCCGCCACCGCCGGGTCCGCCGCCACCGCCGGGGCCGCCACCACCGGGTCCGCCACCGCCGGGCCCGCCGCCGCCACCCGGGCCGCCGCCACCGGGTCCACCGCCGCCAGGCCCGCCGCCTCCGGGGCCTCCCCATCCGCCGCCCCAGACCCACCAGGGAATAGTCGTCCCCCAGCCTCCCGGTCCGCCTCCGCCGTAATACGGTCCGATGCTCAGGATGCTGGCGAACGGAACCCAACGGAATTGGCTCGTTCCATTCGGGAAAAAGATCGTCAATCCTGCCGTCTGGTTCGGGAAGTTCACGCTGTTGACGAACGCCGACACCCGTCCGATGCCTGCGATCGTGACGGTGGCCATCTGATTGACGAATGGCGCGATCGCCGCCCCCGGTATGCGGGGGTCGATCTCAAAGCCGATCTCCATCATGCTGTCCCTTCACTCCTTTGATTGGATTGCTCCGCATATGCCCATCATATGCATGCGGCAACCGGGCGTTCCAAATCTCAATCGGCGCAACCGGGGACAATCCGGGCGCGTAGAATCAGACTAGAAGCTTGATACACGGAAGGAGTGGAACGGGTGGAACAGAACGCCGGCCATCAGCATGAAGGAGGAGAAATACGGAGGATGGAGCAAGGGGCGGACGGACGCGCTCCGGAATCGCGCGAGCAACTGCTTGCGGCGCTGGGGGAGATCGAAGTCTGGGAGCGGGAGCAGAAGGATCTGTGGTTTTGGGAAAAGCTCGGCCGGTTGCCGTTCCAACTGCTGGACAAGCTGACGCCCACGAAGCTGCAGCATAAAATCGGGCAGGCGCTCGACGAAATCGGCGGCTACGTCCAGACGGGGGGCCGGTATCTGGTCTCCGAGCAAAGCGTTCAGCGCCGTCTGTCGGATGCCTGCGGCGGAGCCGCGATCGAAACGATCGGCCAGGCGGCCGCGTTGCCGCTGTCCGCGATGGACCGCGCTTCGTCCGAGCTGGCCAAGAGCCGGTCCGATCTGGCGGCTGTGCAAGGAGCGACGGTCGGTTTCGGCGGCTTATTCACGCTGGCAATCGACATCCCCGCCGTACTGGCCTTGTCGCTCAAGGTGCTGCAGGAAACCGCGATCTGCTACGGTTACGATCCGAACCGGAAGGAGGAACGCATCTTCATCGTCAAATGCCTGCAGTTCGCCTCGTCCGATATCGTCGGCAAGCGGGCGGTCCTCGAAGAGCTGGCATCGTACGGTTCCCCGGAACGGGCGCAGCGCCGGATGGTTTCCCAGCTTCAGGGCTGGCGCGAGGTCGTGGCGGCGTATCGCGACAACTTCGGGTGGAAAAAGCTGTTTCAGATGATTCCGATCGCGGGCATGATCTTCGGAGCGGCGATCAACCGCAGCACGTTGAAGGATGTCGGCGAAGCGGGACGGATGCTGTACCGGAAACGCCGGGTCCTCGAACGTCTGCAGATGCTCGGCGGAACGGGCCTGTAGAAGCGAAGCAAGCTGACGCGGCGGTTGCCGGACGTCAGCTTTCGTTTTATGGCTGAGGAAACTGCAGGTCGTACAGCCGCTTGTATCTTCCGCCCAGCGCGAGCAGCTCGTCGTGCGTGCCCGATTCGACGATACGCCCTGCGAACGCCCGGATCAGCCGGATGGAGGAGAGCGTGTCCTGCAGGTGGCTGCTCACCTCGGCGACGGATTCCTGCACGCTCCGGAACGCGGATCGCATCTTCGCGCCGAATACCCGGGTCGCGAGCAGCATAAAGGGAAACGTCGCCATCACGATCGCCGTCAGTTGCCAATCGACCCAGAACATATAGGCGGCTACGGCGACAAACGTAATCAGATCGGCGGCGATGGACATCATGCCCGAGGAGACGAGCTGCTGCAGCATGCCGACGTCGCTTGTGACGCGGGACATCAGGTCGCCGGTGCGGTTCCGGTCGAAAAAGCCGACATCGAGCTTTTGAATATGGCGGTACAGCTCATTTCGCAAGTCGTGGATGGCGTGCTGGCCCACCGAGGCGATCGACACACCGCTCAAAAACTGGAACAGCCCCAGGAGAACCGTCGTCCCTATAATGCCGCCCGGATACGGATGCATCATGCTCACGGCGCCGTTCCCCCGTTCGCCGCATCGTCCCCGGTTCCGCCGGACTGGACTCCGCGATATACCCGTCCAGCAGCCGCGAGACCTCCCGTAGCTTCTCTTCCTTGTCGGGACTCCGGACGGCCGCATGCTCCGCAAGCGTCAGCCGCTGCAGGACGGCGAAGCCCTCCTCGGACAAGCCGAGCTTCCGGCGAAGCCGCATCTCGCGGCTTTCCTGCCGGCAGCCGGTCCCGCTGCCCAAGATATATCGTATTCTCGTCAATACGAAATTCACAGCCCCGCCTAAACAAAACACAATGTCCGCCTAAAATAAATCGTATAGTCCTTCGACGCGTTTCCCGTATAATGACAGGCAAAGGTGCAAGCGCTTACAAATGTGGCAGATAAAAGCGTTCTGCACCGGATCCTATGACGGGAGGTTGAGCAGGTTGACACACAGGAACAGGTGGATCGGACTGGTTGCGAGTTTGGCGCTTGCGCTGCAGGCGGCATGGGCGCCAAGCCGGGGACATGCGGCGGAGCAGGTGACGGAATATCCGGCGGTGCCCGCTGCCGCCAATGCCGTGATCGATCAGGCGAACCCGGACAGGCATTATGCCAAAGCGCATAAAAGCGGCGGGGACGGCGCTTATAACATCAAGCCCGGGAACGGTACGGAACGTATCGGGTATTACCAATTCGCCGTGGACGCTTCCCGAATTCCGGACGACGCCAACCGCATCTACTTCAGCATCAAAGGCAAATCGAATGCGGCTCAAGGCACGGTGACGCTGGAAGTGTACGGGGTGACGGCCGACGGCTGGGCGTCCGACGGAGCCTTCCAGGATGCGGTGCCCGAGAGCGGCTCCTTGCTGCTGACGTGGAACAACGCGCCTGTGAAGCCGGCGGCGGGCGGCAGCGGCTTCGAATACGCGCCGGGCGCGCAAGCGATCCCGCTTGGAACGTTTGCGGTTCAGGAGAACAAGGACGGGGAGGCGTTGATCGACGCGACGCAATTCGTGCGGCAGCATGGCGCCGACGGTTACGTCACGTTTATGGTCCGCGGCACGGAAGCCAAAAACGTTCAGATCTACAACACGTTCAAAACCGGTTCGTTCCCCAAGCCGGACGGCAGCGGCAATATCGCCCGCACGCCAAGCTTGACCGTCCGGAAGGTTGAGGATGTCGCCCACGCCGTGAAGCCGTATGCGATCCCGGCCTCGGGCGTCGTCGCGAGCGCGGATGACGGGAATATCGCCGCCAATACGGTGGATAACAACCGGTATACCCGGTGGTCCGCACAGAACAGCGACGGGGTGAAGCAGACCATCACATACGATCTGGGCGAAACAAAGCCGATCGGTTACGTCGGCATCGCCTTCTATAACGGGGATACGCGGGCCTCGATGTTCGATCTGCTCGTCTCCGACGACGGAGAGACGTGGCGGGAAGCGGCCGTCGGATTAACCAGCAGCGGCGCGTCCGTTCAGGTGGAGCCGTTCGATCTGCACGGCCTTCATCTGAACGCCCGATATGTCCGGTACGTCGGACACGGCAACAATTCCGCCAACGCCTCGTCGAGGGGATGGAACAGCCTGACCGAGTTTCAGGTTTACCCGCCTCATTCGGAGGGACGGACCGTGGTCGTGCCTGTGCCTGATGTGGAGCCGGAGCGCCCGCCGGCCGCGCCTTTTACGAAGCCGGGGCTGTACAAGCCGGACGGATCGGCTTATACGCCGCATACGCCCAATCCGGTGACCGGCGTCACGCTGGATTTGTCCGATCCGAAATACGGCATTGATCCCGCGGACAACGGCTATGACGACTTGCCGGGTATTCTGGCGGCGTTGGCCGAAGCGAAGTACGGAGACGAAGTGTATTTTCCGGACGGTGTGTACAACCTCGTATCCATGATGCCGGGCGACGCGCAGACGCATTTTCAACTGATAAACGGCGTCAACCTGAGAGGCCAGAGCAGGGAAGGAACGATTCTGAAGTCGCATATGACGGGGGCGGGCAATTCCCGGGTGATCAAGGCGTTTAACAAGAACAACGTCAAAATTTCGAACCTGACGATCACCTCGACGTTCGCCGGACCGTATTCGACCGACACGACGAAGCAAAATCCGGGCATCGGCGGCTTCGGAAACGGCATTTATATCGATCAGTCGGGAGAAAAAGGCTCTTACAACATCACCATCGACAATGTGCTGATCGAGCATTTCCAGCGCATGGGCATCCGCATCAGCAAGAGCCGGGACATCACCGTAAGAAACAGCGTGTTCCGCAACGCGACGGACGTCGGTCCGGGCGGAGCCGGCTACGGCATCACGGTGCAAGGCACGCCCAAGACCGATACGCTGGGGCTGGATACGGACACGTATTTCAACCTGATCGAAAACAACCGCTTCGAGGGTCCGTACATCCGCCACGGAGTGACGGTGCAGTATTACGCGCACAACAATCTGCTGCGGAACAATACGTTCGACGGCACGCTGCTGGACGCGATCGATCTGCACGGCGAGGACGAGTACCTCAACGAGGTTGCGTACAACACGGTGGCCAACGTGCCGGGCGGCGGCATCGGCGTAGGCAATACCGGCGGCACCGTTCCGACGAATCACGACGCGTCCGGACCGGGGAACTACATCCACCATAACGTCATCACCAATGCGCGGGAGGGCATCCTGGTGTATATGGGCTCCCCGGATACGGTGATCGAGGCCAATACGATCGAAGGGACAGCCGAACTGGCGGACGCGGCGGGCATCAAGCTGCTGAACGCGCCGGGAACGATCGTGCGGAACAACGTGATTCGCGGCAATACGGCGCCGGGCTTCAAAGGCATCCTGTTGGCGCATGACAACGGCGACCAGCGCGCGGGAGGAGTCGGAGCGGGGGACCCGTCGAACATCACGATTGAGGGGAATACGGTGACGGGCAACACGAACGGTCTGATCGCGGAGGCCGGCTCCGGCATCACAATCACCGGCAACACGATCGCGAACAACGCGGTTTACAACTGGAGGATCGGCGATGCCGTCGAGCTGGCGGAGTCGGATCTGCCGTCCCGGCAGGACCCGCCGCCGGCCGCGCAACAGCCGTCCGGGCCGTGGATACCGAGCCGGCCCGTGTTTGACGCGGATGCGGACGGAACGGTGACGATCCGCCATCTTCCGGTAACCCGGCGCACATCCGAAGGCCGTTCGGCAGCGTCCGTGACGCCCGGCGGCGAGGAGCTGCTCGAAGCGCTCCGGTTGTCCGCGGCCGGCAGGGGAACCGGACGGGTGATACTCGCGGTCGGGACGGAAGCGGACGCATACGAGGCGGTGCTGACGCGGACCGCGATCGAGCGGCTTGCGGAGTCGGATGCCGGGGCGGTGCTGGCTCTGGATACGCGGCTCGGTTCGTACGAGATGCCTCTGAGGCTGCTGCGGACGCTTTCCGATGGCGGGGAAGCGGCAGACGTGTCCCTTGCGATCGAACCGCCGACCGAGGAGACGGCGGCGGCGCTAGAGCGGGCCGCAGCCGAAGCCGGCATGCGTTGGACCGGAATCGCTGCCGACTACATGGTGCGGGTCGGCGCCGATGGTGTGGCGAGGGACTACGGGACGGTGTACGTGACGAGGACGATGCCGTTCGCGCCCGGGACCAATCCGGCGAACGCGACCGTCGTCCGGTACGATTCCGCGACCGGCCGGCTGTTTTTTGTGCCGGGCCTGATCGCGAGCCGCGAGGACGGGACGGCGGCAGCCGTGTTCAAGCGGAACGGCAACAGCGTATACGCTCTGATCGAAGGGGAGCGGACCTTTGCCGATATCGCCGGGCATTGGGCCCGGGCGGAAGTGGAGGCGCTGGCCTCGAAGCTTATTCTGAACGGCGTATCGGAGTCGGCGTTCGGGCCGGAACGCGCGGTGACGCGCGCCGAGCTCGCGGTAATGCTCGTGCGATCGCTTGGGATGGATGCGGCTATCGCTTCGGGCCGGGAGTTTGCCGATGTGGCGGCCGACGACTGGTTCGCGGGAGAGGTGCGGCTCGCGGCGGAGCTGGGATTGGCAGACGGCTTCGAGGACGGAACTTATCGGCCGGACCGCGCGATCACCCGTGAGCAGATGGCCGCGCTGCTCGTCCGCGCGATGCGGATGCTTGGAGCCGGCGGCGGTTCGGAGGCCGCGGGCCGGCGGGACCTGTCCGCCTATGCCGATCGGCACGAGGTATCGGCCTGGGCGCAAGCCGAGGTCGAAGCCGCCTTGCGCTTGGGCCTGATGACCGGCATAACGGATGACCGGTACGCCCCGGGGGATGCGGTCACGCGCGCCCAAGCCGCTGTCGCGCTGAAGCGGCTGCTGGTGCGGCTGGAGTTTTTGCCGGCGCATTAACGGAGGACAGCGTCACCCTGCGGCGCCAGACGTGGTTCGCGCGGCGCCAATGCGGCTGAACAACGTCGGAACGGCGGTTACGGGCGGAATCTCGCGGCCCCGCCCGCATCGCGGAGACGGCACTCGGGTCCCGGGCTGCCGGTCGTTCCGCCGACCAAGCGGTCAAGGGGCGCCCGACGATAGAGGGAGAGCCGTCGGCCGGGCCGATTCGGGGATTCTTGGGCAAACGGCAAAGGAAGTTGGATTCCGGTTCCTCCGTCCTGTTATAATCAAGCCATACTCTTAAACAAAACGACGAGGACAACTTCCATGTACGCCGAAGTCCCTGAACCATTCAAAACATGCGCCGCTTGCGGCGAACGGAAGCCGGAGGCCTCCTTCCCCAAACGGTCGGGCCGCAAGACGAGACGCGGAACCTGCAGCCGGTGCTTGCGGCGGCGGAAAGCATCGTTGCAGCGCGGTGCCGGGCCGGAAGCCGGGCAGCCGCACGCGGCGGCGGGAAGCGCGGCCGAGGCGGCGGCATCGCCGCCAGCGTCCGGGCCCGTGCCGCAGCCGCCGCCCGCTTCGCCGGAACCGGCTGCGGGCAAGCGCAAGCGCCGCCGCCGGCGAAAACGCCGTGCCCCGGCGCCGGCGGCTCACGGCCCTGCGGCCGCGAGCCCGGAAGCCGGGCCGAAAGCGCGGACCGTTGCCGCGCCGGACAGCGGCGAACCCAGCGCGGAAGCGGATGAAGCCCGGCCGGAGCCCGCGGAGCCGCCTCGCAAGCGCAAGAGACGCCGGAGACGGCGCCGGAAGCCGGGGTCGGCGCCGGTCTCCGCGTCCGCGGCCGGGGCGGTTCGTCCGCCCGACCGGGTGCCGAAACGGTTCCCCGGCCCGTATACGACGGATACTTCCGTGCTTGACGACCGCGGCACCGGTTTTATTTTGCTGCGGGGGCGGCACGGCAACGGCAAGCGTTGGCAGACCGAGGTAACGGCGGAGATCGCGATACGCATGGTGCGGGAAGGCGCGGCAGGCATCCTGCACCCCCGTCTCATCCATAAGCTGTACAGCAAAAGCGATATGCGCCTGCTCATCCTGCAGCGAGACAACTATACATGCCGCTACTGCGGCGGCTACGGCGACACGATCGACCACGTGCTGCCGAAATCCAAGGGCGGGCTGACGTCCCCGGCCAATTGCGTCTGCGCCTGCTCGGCCTGCAATTTGAAGAAGGCCGACAAGCTGCTGCCGGAACCGGGTGCGCCGGACAGAAGCGTGCGTCTGCCCGACGAGGATTGACGGGAATCGACTCGTTTTGAATCGTCTGATCTTCCATGTGGCCGCCTTGATGATAGCCGTTGTTGCCATTTCGTTCCTTCCCTCGGAGAACGCCGCTCCCGGCTTCCTGAAGGAAGAGCCCGAGGCGGAGAAGGCCGGCGGACGTGTGTTGTGGCAATTGGGACAGGAGGACGGCAGCAGGGCGGAATTCGCGGAGCAGGCTTCGAAAGCGATGCGGAGCTTGCGGATTCGCGGCGGCCCGCATGCGCCGCAGGAAACGGCCCAGGCGCCGGGCCGGATGGGCAGAAACGAGGTAGCCGAGTTCTCGCTGCATTTCCAATTGAACGAAGTGCCGCCATACGGCGTCAGGCTGGTCGTCAAAATAGTGGACGCCAGCCGGGCGATTCCGCAAATGGCCGTCTATGCCAACAAGCTGCTGGCCGGCATCGTGCAGATCGCCGGGGTAGGCGGCACCGGGAGCCCGCACCCCTACGTGAAAAGCTACGAACTGTACATCCCGCCGGAGATGCTTCAAACGGGCGACAACACAATCCGGCTCGAATCGATCCGTTGTCTGTACTGTACCGGCTCCGAAGACCGCCATCTCTGGTGGGAGTGGGATTACGTCCGCCTGGAAGCGTTGGCGGAGGCTGCGGAAGAGCCGGTTCACGGCCGGTATGTGCGCATGGGGACGGCACTCGCGACCCGGGATTATTATTATGACGAGACCGCCGTAAGCAGGCTGCCCGTCGTCTTGAAATGGCTGGGTCTCGCATACAGCGGCAACGTGATGCGCGCGGGTTGCCCTTCCAACGTGAACCAATCTTGTTCGCGGATGCGGGAGTATTACGAGACGCTGAAGAGCTTGAATACCGGAGCGGTGGCCTTGCACCTGTACACGGGCGATCTGACGGTTGACGCCGACGGGAAGCTGCCGCTGGCGGCCAGGCTGCTGCTGAGGGATTATTTGGCCAAATACGGTGCTTATATCCAGTTTATGGAGGTCGACAACGAACCCGGATTGTTCGGAAGAAGCCAAGCGGTTAATGCGGCTGTGGCGAATTGGCTCAGGGACAACCGCGCGAATCTGGCTCCGCATCTGCAGATCGTCTCGCCCGGCTGGTCGTATTGGCCGACGGGCGGAACGCCTGACGGCTGGGAGCGCGACCCCGCCCAGCGCGGCGAGCTGGAGGCTCTCACCGATTGGACGAACGGGCATGCCTATGGGACCTCTTACGTCGATCGGGACGGCGGAAGCTTCGTGGAAAACCTGAAGACGTTCGGTCCCGTGACAGACGGGCTGCCGAAGCCGATGCTTACCACGGAGATCGGCACGACGGATTCGCATCTCGATCCGGCGGAATACGGGGCTGCCGACAAGCGCTCGGCCGTATTCGACCGGAACCTGAGAGCGCATGTCGGGTACGCGGATGTGCTGATCCAGCACCAGGCGCTGATGAAAGACTACGCCCTGTTCGATGCGGGGAAGGAAGCGGAGGAGCATCCGGAGCGGCTTGCCGTCCACCCGTTCGAACATGAGCGGGACAACCGGGTGCGGATATTCAGGCGGATCGCCGCCGCGTATGCGACCCACGGGAGCCCGCTGCCCTATGTGCATCTGAACCGGCAAGCGGTCGAGAACCGCAAGCTGTACGTAAGGGCCGTCGACACCTCGGCGTTGCCGCCCCTGCCCGGCAGCGGAGCGGTATCCGATCGGGTGCTGGTCAGCTTCGTGAATTTTGATTCGATCGAACTGGAGACGAGGGTCCGAATCGGGCTGCCGTCGACGGGAAGTTGGACGGTCGAAGAGATCGGCAACGGCGATACGTTCGCGGAAGCCTATAAAGGAGCGCGCGTCCTGAATACGGACGGCGGCTTCGCGGAATTGCACGCTCGCCTTGGGGCGGGCGATACCCTTCAATTCATCTTGACGCCCGACGCATAAGGCCCGCTCGGAGGCGCGCTCGCGAGCGGGCTTTTCTTTTTCTCATTTGGCCAGGAACATATACGTTTCTTCCGGCTCCAGTCCGGTGACGGTGAACTCGGTCTGCCCCTCGATCGGGTACGTGCGCCACAATCCGTTCCAGCGGTAAACCGACAACTCGGTGGCGATGCCGGGGATGCCGACCACCCGATAACGGGTGCCGGTCCGATTGCTCCAGCCCTTCAGGTTTTGCCACACCCACAGCTTTTTGCCGCTCCCGGCCAGCACGTATTCGCCCTTGCCTCTCGGGTCCATCGATTCGAAATACGTTCCTTTCGCAACCGCCGTCACCAAGCCCAGCACCTTCAGCCGGGCGGGCCAGCGGTCCGGAGGATCGGTTGAGGGCGCGCCGATTCCGTACCAGCCGTCTTGCTGAGACCTATGGAATAAGCTCCACGGCATGGCGAACACGGTGACGGGACGCTTGCCCGAGGCGGAGACGACCCCCAGTTGATCCCAGATCGCGGTGAGAAATTGCTTGGCCGCCAATTCCTCCGTCATCGTCAGAGACGGGGTGCTGCGCCTCTTGATATTGAACTCCGTGGAATAAAACGAGATCTCCCTCGTCAGGCCAAGCGCCTGCTTGACGCGGTCGAACGTGTACTGGGCGGAATTCGCATACGTCCCGTTCAACGGAGCGTATTGGATGTCGTAATACGTGTGCAGGTCCAATCCGTCGAGCTGGCCGTTGTTCAGGAGGGGGGCGATGGCGGTTCCGTAGCCCTTCAGCGTCCAATCATCGAAAGAATTCTGCGAGCTGAATCCGCCGGGGATGACGCGAAGCGTCGGATCGACGGAATGAACCCCGTCAGCCAGCCCGGCCAAAGCGTCTCGGTAATCCTCGAATGGAATGGAGCGTTCCACGTCCGGCTCATTAAGCGCCGAAAACACCCGCACGCCCCAATCGTCGATCCCCTGTTCCCGCGCCCAGTCCCCGCCGGGGGCGTAACGCTTGGCGTAGGCCCGGCCGATCGCATGCCACTTGTCGTAGTCCCCGAGTTCCTGGCCGATGTCGGCGTAGCTGCCGTAGTATTCGAACAGGATAAAAGGGGAAATCTGCCGGCGGTAAAGCTGCAGCATGACCGTATCCAGACTCACCGGCAAGGGCTTCCCGTTCGAGTAATAGTATTGCGGATACAGATTGATTCGGGCCCATCCCAGATTCAGCTCTTTTAACCTGTCCATTTTCGAGGTCTCGTTGACAAGGGCATTCGTCAAATTTCCAGCGCCGAGAAGCGAGCTGAGTTCGTCATACAGAGGCCCGGAGCCGGACGGATTTTTTTCCAGCTTGGTCAACAGAATCGACATCAGGAGGACAGGCTGCGCGATTTTTAGAACATTTTTGTACTTGAACGCCATCCTCTCGGCTCCTTTCTTCAAAATCCGCCGTTGGTATAGTGTAAGAGGGGAAGGGCCGAAAGTTGCGGGCTTGTAAAAAAACAAAAATTTTCAAAAGAGGTTTGGGAAACGCTTTCTTAAAGAATAATCCGGCACGCTTCAAAATACCCTTGACTTTGATACAAATTGTATTATAAATTAAGGTTGTTCAAGATACAAATTGTATCAAAAGCGGAGGCGACGACGGCATCAGCTTTCATGACAGACCGCGATCTCCATGACGAGGAGGATTTTCATGGATTTTCACCACTATGTCGGAATTTTGCGGAAAAAGATGGGGTGGATCGCAGCTTTTGTCCTCATTGCGGTCACCTGCGCGGGGGTTGCTACGGATCGTTACGTGCCCACGAAGTATGAAGCGTCGATCAAGCTGGTCGTCAGGCTGTCGGAAGAGAAGAAGACGCCCGAATACGGCAACGTCAACGCGAACATCCTGATGATGACCACGTACAAGGAATTTCTCAAGTCGCCTACCGTGCTGAACCGGGTTGTGCTTGAATATCCCGAGCTGAAGCTGACCCGGACCGAGCTGGACAACAATCTCCGCATCTCCTCCAACAAAGACTCGCAGATCATCAACATGTCCTTCACTTCGCCCTCCGCCGAGCGCAGCCAGAAGATCGTGGAGGCTGTGGCCGTCGTCTTCGAGCGGCTCGTTCCGGTCCATCTCAAAACGGATTTATTGAGCATCCTTCCTCAAGAAAGCTTGCCCGGGCAAGAAGTCAAGCCGAACTCTCCCATGAAGATGAATCTGATTCTGGCGTTTCTCGCTTCCTCCTTCCTGTCGGTGGCTGCTGTCGTCTTCCGCGAAACGCTCGATACGACTCTGAAAACGGAACGCGCCGTTGAGGAGTTGCTCGGAGTGGGGCTGCTCGCCTCGATCTCGAAGCCCGGAAAACGCGACCTGAAGCGGCGACTGGCCAAACAAATCCAAAGACAGGTAGGGGAAACCACTTATGCCAAGGGATAACGCGGCGGTGCTTGTAACCGACCTTAATGACGGGGTGCGCAGCGTCGAAGACTATAAGGTGCTGCGGACGAATCTGGAATACGAATTTCTGCGGAAAGGCAGCAAGGTTCTGCTCGTGAACAGCATGAAGCCGGCGGAAGGTAAGACGGCTACGGCGGCGAACCTTGCGATCGTGTTCGCCCAAGCCGGCAGGAACGTCCTGTTGGTCGACGGCAATTTGCGCAAGCCGGCCCTGCACGACGTCTTCCGGAGATTGAACCATCGGGGATTGTCCGACGCGCTTGCGGGCTATTCCGATCCGATGGAGATCGTCCAGCCTACGGAATTTGCCGGTCTGGATCTGGTCAGCGGCGGAACGGCCACGCCTTCTCCGACCGAGCTGCTGGCCTCGGAGAAGGCGTGTATGGCGCTGGAAAGCTGGAAAGCCCATTACGATCTGATCTTGATCGATTCGCCGGCCGCCGAGTCGCGGACGGACGCCATGATCGCAGCCGGATTCAGCGACGGAGTGCTTCTGGTGATCAAGCACAGGACGGTGAAGCCGGAGGAACTCTTATCCTGGAAGCACGGAATTCTGAGGGCGGGCGCCAACCTCGTTGGATTCGCTTATGTGAATTAAGGACGCGGGGACAAGGCATATGCGATTAGGCAAAGCCGGTTCGTCCTTCGTCGCGGCCAAGACCTTTGCGGCCATGTCCGCATGGCTGTTATGGGCTGGGGCGATTGGCGTCGCAAGCGTCATGGTGCCCTTCGGCAGCAATGTGCAGTTGATCCTGATGCTGCTCGGATTGTGTCCCGCCGTTCTGTTGGCGGAAGTGCAGTCCAAGCTGCTTATTCCTTACATCGTCTTCGTCTGGGCCGTCGTCCCCGGCGTGCGCCGCGTCTACGATTGGTCCCAGAACAGCTATGATTCCGTATCGCCGCTCAGCATTCTCCCGTTGTTGACGACGCTGACGCTGCTGCTTCCGATCGCGTACAACCGGTTCAGGCTGCCCCGCACCTTATGGCTGCCGGGCGCGATGCTGGGGGCGGCGCTGATCTACGCCTTCGCCATCGGGTATTTGCGTAACGGCGCGATGGCGTCCCTGTTCGACCTCGCCAACTATCTGGTACCGCTGCTGCTCATCTGCTACGCGGGAGCGCGGAATCCTTCGGGAGAGGAAAGGGAGCTTTGGATAATCTCGTTCGTATACATCGCCATAGCGGCATCTCTGTACGGCATCTTCCAGTTTTTGTTCGTCCCGCCGTGGGACGCGTTCTGGATGAACAACGTGGAGATGTTCTCCAACGGAAGGCCCTTCCCCTTGGAGATCCGCGTATTCTCCACGCTGAACGCGCCGGAACCGGCCGCGATGTTTTTCTCCGCCGCCTTGTGCGCCATGCTGGCGCACAAGCGCTGGAGAGGGCTGCTGGGGTGGTTGGGCGTTGCGATTGTCATGCTGGGACTTGTCATCACGCTGGTTCGCGCCGCGTGGCTCACGACGCTGGTCGCCCTTGTCGTCTATTATGCGTTCGGCTCCGCGCGGGTCAGGTGGAAGGCGGCTTTGGGGGCTTGCGTGCTTGGCATCGCGCTGTATGCGGCGATTCCCCATTTGCCGGGAGGGGAGCAGCTTCTCAACCGTTTCCGGACGATGGGCGATCTGCGGAACGATTATTCGTTCAACGACCGTTTGCAATTTGTCGGCAGGATGATTCCCGTGCTGCTGGATAATCCCCAAGGGTTCGGTCTCGGCAGCATCGGGGTGGGAACCAAGCTGGAGAACGACGGGAAGATCGGCGAATACGGCAATTTCGACAACGGCGCGATCGCCGTTCTGCTCACATACGGCCTGGCCGGCGGAGCGCTGTTTTTTGCGGCTTTGGGGGGCCTGTTGTGGCGGCTGAGAATCGCGATCAGGATGGAAGCGGCTCTGTCGAGCCGGGCGAAGCTCGGTATTGCGATCCTGCTCGGGGCCGTCGCTTATCTCGCCTTCTTCAACCGGTTTGGCGGACTGGGCGGATTTATCGTCTGGCTGTTCGTCGCGGCGGGGATCGAAGAGGACCGGAAGGCAGGGGGGCCGGCCGGATGATGCCACGTTCCGCGCTGCACGGACACAGACGCCGCATCCGATGGCTCTCCTTGCTGACAGGCTCCGGCAGCAACGCCCACTCGATCCGTACGCTTGCCGTCAGCCTGACCATCATGGCGGTGAACCTGATTACCGGAATCGCCACGGCGCGTTATCTCGGCCCTTCGGGAAAAGGCTACGCCACCGCGATGACGCTATGCGCCACCGTGATGGCCAACTGCTTTATGCTGGGGCTTCCCTCGGCTTTGCTGTTCAACATGAAGAAGAGGCCGGAGCAAGCCGCCGCGCATTACGGCTCGGCCTTGGCCGTCGTCGGGGCCGCGGGACTGACGGCCGTCGTCGCGGGATTCTTCCTGCTTCCGCTCTGGCTGGACGGCTACCCGCCCGGGATTGTGGCGGCCGCGCGCCTTTTTCTGCTGACGGTCCCGGTGCTGCTGGCGGAATACGCCAATAATGCGGCGCTTCAGGCGATGGGCGAGTTCAATACCTTTAATGTGCTGCGAATGCTGCCGCATCTCGGGACGTGCGCCTGCCTCGCCGCGCTGATGGCTTCCGGAATGCTGGACCCGTACTGGACGGCGCTCGCGTACGGGCTGCCGACCGTTCCGATTACGCTGGCGCTTACCGTAAGGCTGTGGCGCAAGCACGCCCCGAGGCTGCGGTCGATCCGGACTTCGCTGCGGCCGCTGCTTCGGTACGGCTCGCGGTCGGCGGGGAACGACCTGATGGGGACGTTGTCCTTGTATGCGGATCAGCTTGTGGTCGCGCTGTTTCTCTCCTCCAAAGAGCTTGGATTGTATCTGGTCGTGCTGAGCTTGTCCCGGGTCGTTAACGTCGCGCAATCGGCGCTGGTGATGGTGCTGTTCCCGAAAGCTGCCGGCATGGAGCCCGGCAAAGCGGCTGAATTGGTAAAGCGGTTGTTCCGTGTCAGCATATGGGGGACGATGCTGATCGCGGCGGCTTTTATGCTTGTCGGTCCGTGGCTGATTCGGACGTTGTACGGACCGGCATACGGCGAAGCGGTGCCGGTATACCGTCTTCTGCTGCTGGAAGTCGTGCTGTCGGGGGCTGCGCTGGTCTTGTCGCAATCCTTTATGTCCGCGGGCAAACCGGGTGTCTGCTCGCTGCAGCAGAGCGTCGGGTTAGGCGTGCTGCTGACGCTGCTGGTAGGTCTCGCTCCCCGGTTCGGCATCGTCGGCGCGGGGGTGTCGCTTCTGTCGGCTACGGCGGTACGGTTCGGGATTGTCTGGTTGGCCTACCCCCGAGTATTAAAGATCGGATTGCCCGGCTTTTGGCCGACTTTGGAAGATATCCGATGGCTGATCGCAAACGTCACGGCCGGAGGCCGGGGACGCTATACCGCCGGATCGGGATCTTGAGCCGGCCAATTCCGGCAGGAAAGGTTGGAGGATACAAACATGTTCAGGGTTGCGTATCTGGATCACACGGCCAAGTGGAGCGGAGGAGAAATCGCGCTGTTCAATCTGCTGACCAATCTCGATAAAAGCGTGCAGCCGCTGGTCATTCTGGCCGAGGAAGGGACGTTGGCCGACAAGCTGAGAGAGCGCGGCATCGAGGTCCGGATCATCTGGCTGGACGAGAGGACGCGGTACCGCAACCGCAACAACGTGGATTTCGCGCTGCTGCTGTCCGGCATCAACGTATTCAGGCACGGCTTGAAGCTGGCGCGCATCCTGAAAGAAGAGCAGGTCGTATGCGTACATACGAATTCGCTCAAATCGGCCTTCTACGGAGGCGTCGCGGCCAAGCTGGCCCGCCTGCCGCTGGTCTGGCATATCCGCGATCAGATCGCCTCTCCTTATCTGCGGCCGGTCGTGGCCCGGTTTATCCGGCTGCTGGCGAAAATGATTCCGAACGGAATCATCGCGAACTCCCATTCCACCATGTCCACTCTCGACTTGCCGAAGCGCCGCAGCCGGCACGCGCTCGTCGCCTATTCGTCCTACGACGGGCCGATCGGCGCGCGCGAAGAGAAGCACAACATGGAGCGGTTTGCGGTTTTGCTGGTGGGCCGGCTCGACGAATGGAAGGGCCAGCACGTGCTGCTGGAGGCGGCCAAGTCGTTCCTCGGCGACCCGCGCGTGCAGTTCTGGATCGCGGGCGACGCGCTGTTCGGCAATACCGTGTACAAAGAGAAACTGGAGAGGAAGATCCGGGAGGAGTCGCTGACGAACGTCAAGCTGCTGGGTCATGTGGACCCGGTTCGCAGCGTGCTCCAGAAGGCCGATTTGCTGATTCACACCTCGATCATCCCCGAGCCGTTCGGGCAAGTGATCGTGGAAGGCATGGCGAACGGACTCCCGGTCATCGCGACGGATATGGGGGGGCCGCGGGAAATCGTGCTGAACGGCGAGACGGGAATGTTGATCGAACCGGGCGATCCCGGCGCACTGGCGAGAGCGATCCGATGGATGCTGGAGCATCCCGAGGAACGCCGGCGTATGGGCAAGCTGGCGATGGAGCGGGTGAGGGATCATTTTCGGATCGAGACGACGGTCAAGAAAATATTGGAATTTTATCCGAACATCATCGTCAACAAAAAAGCCCACTGACGGGCGCATGCCCGAAGCCCAGTCTCGCAGACAAAGGAGGTCAAACGGAGATATGTACCGGGTAGCGTACTTGGATCATACGTCCCGTTGGAGCGGCGGGGAGATTGCTTTGTATAATCTGCTCGTTCATCTCGACGATACGATCAAGCCTATCGTGATCCTGGCGGAGGACGGGCCGCTGGCCGAGCGGTTGAAGGACAGAGGGGTGGATGTACGGGTTCTGGTCCTGGACGAAAAGGTCAGGAACCGGAACCGCAACGATCTGAACTGGCATCTGCTGACGTCCGCCTTCAAGGCGTTCCGGTACGGGAGGCAGATCGGCAGGCTGCTGCGGGAGGAACGGGTCGCCTGTGTACATACGAATTCCCTGAAGGCCGCTTTCTACGGGGCGGTCGCGGCCAGAAGAGCCGGGGTTCCCCTCATCTGGCATATCCACGACATTATCGAAGCGCCGTATTTGCGCAAGATCGTCGCGCGCATGATCAAGCTTTTCGTAAAAGTGCTGCCTGACGGGATCATCGCCAATTCGAACGCGACGATGTCGACGCTGAATTTGTCCCGTTCTCCGTACCCGAAGCAGACGATCGTGTACCCGTCCTTTGCCGGGTACGCCGGGCGCAAGGCGACCCGGAGGCCGGAAGGCGCGAAACGGCCGTTTGTCGTCTTGCTGGCGGGGCGCATCGGCGGCTGGAAGGGGCAGCATGTGCTGCTGGAAGCGGCCAAATCGTTTATCGACGATCCGAACGTGGAGTTCTGGATCGCGGGCGACGCGCTGTTCCAGGAGGATCTTCATTATAAAGAACAACTGCTGCGAACGATCGCGATCGAGAGGCTGACGAACGTCAAGATGCTGGGCCATGTGGACAATGTCGCCGAGCTGATGGACCAGGCCGACCTGCTCGTGCATACCTCGGTTATTCCCGAGCCGTTCGGTCAAGTCATCATCGAAGGGATGGCGGCCGGCTTGCCGGTTGTGGCCGCCGACGCCGGCGGACCGCGGGAAATCGTTCTTCACCGGGAGACCGGGCTGCTGATTCCGTCCGGCCAGGCCAACCTGCTGCGCGAAGCGATCCAATGGATGGTCGAGCACCCGGAGGAACGCAACCGAATGGGCGAGCGGGCGATGAACCGGGTGAAGGAGCTGTTCCTGATCGAACGCACGGTGAATCAGATCAAAGCGTTTTATCCCGAAGTGATCGGCAGCCAGTAATCGGGAGATAAGGAGAAGGAGAGGGACCGCCATGAGGATTGCAATCGTTCACGATCTGCTGACGCAGATGGGCGGGGCGGAACGCGTATTGTCCGTGCTGCACCGGATGTTCCCGGAAGCGCCGGTCTATACGGCGGCAAGCAACAACGCCAACATGATGGAATCGCTGAGGGGAGCCGATATCCGCACGACCTGGATGCAGCGCATACCGGGCATCGAACGCCATTTCAAACGGCTGCTCCCCTTGTATCCCATGGCGATCCCGCAATTGGACTGGACCGGATACGACATCGTCATCTCTTCCAGCTTCATGTTCGCGAAGGGCATCCGGGTTCCCGCGGGAACGTTCCATTACTGCTATTGCCATACGCCCATGCGGTTCGCCTGGGATTTCGACAACTACATCGAGCGGGAGCCGTACTCCCCCTTGATCAAAACGGCTCTCCGCGGGTACGTCAAATATTTGCGCCATTGGGATGCCAAAACGGCGGGCCGCGTGGACAAATTCGTCGCCAATTCGACGGTCGTGAAGCAGCGGATCCGCAACTGCTACGGCCGGGAGGCGGAAGTGCTGTTCCCGCCGGTCGATGTGGACCGGTTCCGGCTCTCCCCGAACACGGGGGATTACTACCTCGTCGTCTCGAGGCTCGTTCCCTACAAACGGATCGATCTGGCGGTCGAAACCTTCTCGAAGCTGGGGCTGCCGCTGTATATCGTAGGGGACGGACCGGACCGGGAGCGCCTGCAGAGCATGGCGGCCCCGAACGTATCGTTCCTCGGCCGTCTGGCGGACAAGGAGGTCGGCAAGCTGATGGCCGAGTGCCGGGGGTATGTTTTTCCGGGCGAAGAAGACTTCGGCATTACGCCGCTGGAGGCGAATGCGGCGGGCAGACCCGTGATCGCTTACCGGGCCGGAGGGGCGCTGGATACGGTCGATCCGCACGTCAGCGGACTGTACTTCGAACACCAGACAGCGGACGATCTCGCCCAAGCGGTGATGGAGGCGGAAGGCCGCGCATGGGACCCGCGGGCGATCCGTGCCCATGCGGAGAAGTTCGCGACCGGGCGGTTCGAGGCCGAGTTCCGCGCCAGCCTCGAACGCGGCTATCACGAGTTCAGGGCGAAGCTGGCTGCCGGCGTATGAGTCCGTCCAAGCTCAAAATCAGACTCGCCTCGCGGCTCGCAGCCGCGCCCGCTTCGGCCGCCGCCGCTTGCGCGGCTGGCGCGGTCTTCACCGGTTTTGCGGTGGCGGTTACGCCTTCCGCCAACGTGATTGAACTGCTGCTGCTCGGGTTTCTGCTTCTCCCGGGTCTGCTGCTTGCGCTTGCCGATTCCCGCTGGCTGCTGCCTTACGGATTGGCGGTGTGGGCTGTCGCGCCGGAGGTGCGGAGGCTGTACGATTGGCTGACGAATACGTACCACTCGATGTCGTTGTTCACGGTTGTGCCGCTTGCGGTCGGCTGCATGCTGCTGATCCCGACGCTTGGCAAAGTCAGAGACTTGACGCCGGATATGATCCGCGGCCTGTGCGCCATGGCCTGCGCGCTTCTGTACGCGCTCGCGATCGGATTCGCGCGGAACGGCACGGCGAGTCTGTACGACACGGCGAATACGGTTGTGCCGATGCTGGCGATTCCGTATGCCGTGTTCCGCAGGTCGGACGACAGCGTATTCTGGACGAAGGCCTACGCCTTTACGGCTGCGGGGGTCGGCTTGTACGGCATTCTGCAATATTTTCTGGTCCCTCCCTGGGACGCTTTCTGGATGGAGCATGCCGGCATGACGTCGATCGGCAAGCCGGAGCCGCTGGAAATCCGGGTATTCTCGACGCTGAATTCCCCGGGTCCCGCAGCCTTCTATCTGATATACGCATTGGCTGCGGCCGCGCTGCTTCCGGCCGTCCGGCGGTTTATCGGGTGGGCGGGCATGGCCGCTATCGCTTTGGGGCTGGCCGCCACGCTGGTTCGTTCGGCCTGGTTCGTGCTGGTATTCGTGCTGGCTGCGGCTCTGGCGGGCGGCAAGCTACCCGGCCGGGCGAGAGGCATTCTCGTGCTGCTGGTATCGGCCGCCGCCGTATACGGGCTGCTGTCGGTTATACCGGGAGGGCGGCAGATCGTCGGCCGGTTCGAGACGATCGGGGATTTGGCCAACGACCATTCCTATAACGAACGGGTCAGCTTCACCGGACATGTCGTGAACATGGTCCTCTCGGACCCGGCGGGAAAGGGATTCGGCGGAGTGGGGCTGGCCACCAAGCTGAAGGGAGGCGGTGCCCTGGACGAATCGGTGGGCGTGTTCGACAGCGGCATCGGCCATATTTTCGTCACGTACGGCGTTCCCGGCGCCGCGGCGTTTTTCGCTGCGATCGGCTTCTGGTACAGAGACATCCGGGCGCGGGTCAGGGTGTCCGGCGGCACAGGTTTGTTCGAGACGTTGGGCGGAGCGGTGCTGCTCGGTTCTTTGGCCAATCTGCTGTTCGCCTACTCTTACGGCGGAGCGCCGGGGGCTCTCATCTGGTTTTTTGTCGGCATGTCGTTAAGGAGAAGAGGAGGAGAACCGCATGGACGTCATGGTTGACCGGTCCGGTTCGCCCCGGCCGGACGGCTCGGAGGAGGGCGGGAGGAAGAAGCTGTCCGTCGCCATCATCGCGCAGAACGAGCAGGAACGGATCGTGAAGGCGATCGAGTCCTGCCGGTCGTTCGCAGACGAGATCGTGGTGGTGGACGGGGGAAGCACGGACCGTACCGCCGAGATCGCAGCGGCCTGCGGCTGCAGCGTCTATCATAATCCGTGGCCCGGGTATGCGAAGCAGCGCAACTTTGCCGCCGGGAAGGCGCGCCACGACTGGATCTTGATGCTGGATACGGACGAGTTCCCGGACGAGGAGCTGATCCGGTCGATTCATTTGTGGAAGCTGGACGCGGGCGCCAGGGAAGACGCTTACCGCCTGTACCGGATCGGCAATTTTATGGGGAAATGGCTGGATCGCGGCGAATATCTGGTGCGGCTGTACGACAGACGCAGGATCAGCGTCGTCGATACGCCCGTTCACGAAGCCCCGGACGTAGGCGGCAGGCCGGTCGGAACGCTGCCCGGCATCCTGTGGCACGACGGGTTCCGCAGCATCGAGGATCATGTGATCCGCTTCAACCGTTATACGAATCTGGAAGCGGAGAAAGCGTTCGCCGCGGGCAAGCCCTTCCGCTTGTACCGGCTGCTGGCCAGGCCGTCGCTGCGGTTCGTTCAGAAATACTTCGTCCAGGGATTGTTCCGGAAAGGTCTTGCGGGACTGACGATTGCGGTGCTCTGGTCGTATTACGAATATCTCGCCCAGATCAAGCATTATGAGAAACGCCGCTTGAGCGCCGGCGGCCGGACGCCCGCCCAACATACCGGCGCGCCGGAACGCGCGACGCCGGTATCCATGTAAGGGGGAGCCGTATGAAGGACCTTCGCATTTTGGCCGTCGGCATGGGGTGGCCGACGCAGCAGCCCGGCGGGCTTAATACATACTTTCGGGCGGTCTGTACGGAACTGGCCGCCGCCTACGAGATTCGCGGTTTGATCTGCTGCCGAGGGGAAGTCGAGCCTCCCGGAGGGGTGGAGCTGTATCGCGCGGAACGGCCGGACGCTCACATGTTCAAGCGCCAATGGGCGTTTCGCCGGGAAGCAGCCCGGCTTATGGACGATCCGGACCGGCCCGTGGACCTGCTGTACGCGCATTTCTCCCCTTACTCGCTGGGGCCGGCCTTGGAAGCCCGCAAGCGCAATATTCCGGTCGTCATGACGTTCCACGGCCCTCTGGCCCAGGAAGTCGGGGTGGAAGGAGGCGGATGGAAGAAACGCCTATTGCGGCTTTATTACGAGCAGGTGGAAAAGTCGGCCTACAGGCTGGCGGATCGGTTCGTTGTGCTGAGCCGGAGCTTCTCCCGGATTTTGCAGGAATCCTACGGGGTGCCCGCCGGTAAAATCACCATCGTGCCGGGAGCGACGGACATCGACCGGTACAAGCCGCACGAAAACCGGCCGGAGGTGCGCCGGCAGCTCGGAATCGATCCGGACCGGCCGGTCGTGCTGACCGTCCGGCGGCTCATGCGCAGGATGGGGCTGCTGGAGCTTGTCGAGGGGTGGGAGTCGGTTGTTCGGCGGGTGCCGGACGCCCAACTCCTGATCGGCGGGAAGGGGCCGCTTCGCGACGACCTGCAGCGGGAGATCGACTCCAGAGGATTGTCCGGCAGCGTCAGGCTGCTCGGTTATATTCCGGAGGAAAAGCTCGCTTCCTATTATCAGGCGGCCGATTTGTTCGTCGTGCCGACCCAGTATCTGGAGGGCTTCGGGCTGATCACGGCGGAAGCGATGGCGTGCGGCACTCCCGTGGCCGCTACGCGGGTGGGCGGAAGCGCCGAGATTCTGCAGCCGTTCGCTCCCCGAATGCTGTTCGCCGACAAGACGGCGGAGGCGATCGGCGAAGGGCTCGCCGACTTGCTGAGCAACCGGCAGCAGTGGCCGACGCCGGAGCAGTGCCGCTCGTACGTCCTCTCCCGGTACACCTGGAGCCATGTGGGCCATCGGCTGAAGCGGGTGTTCGACGAGGTATGCGAAAGCGAAAACCGATCGGTCGAGGAGTTGATCGCCAAATGAAACTCGTTTTATTGTCCGGCGGTTCGGGCAAAAGGCTGTGGCCGCTGTCGAACGACCAACGCTCCAAACAGTTTTTGAAGGTGCTCCGGAACGAAGAGGGCGGGCTTGAGTCGATGGTCCAGCGGGTATTCCGCCAGATCCGCCGGGCCGGGTTGGAACAATCGACCTACATTGCGACGGGACGGTCGCAGCTTGAAATTTTGCAGAGCCAGCTCGGCGGCGAAGTCCCGGTAATCGTCGAGCCGGAGCGCCGCGATACGTTCCCGGCCATCGCGCTGGCGGCGGTATATCTCTATGCCGTCGAAAGTCTCTCCCTGAACGAGACGATTGTGGTCCTGCCGGTCGATCCGTACGTGGACGACAGCTTCTTCCGCACGCTCCCCCAACTGGAGCGGGTGCTGGAGGAGTCGGCCGCCGACCTCGCGCTGATCGGGATCAAGCCGACGTCCCCCTCCGAGAAGTTCGGATATATCGTGCCGCGCGGCCGGTCGTCCGCGGATGCCGGCGCCGACTGGATGCGGGTCGATTCGTTTTTCGAGAAGCCGAAGGAGGACCTGGCGCGGGAGTTGATCGGGCGGGGAGCGCTCTGGAACTGCGGCGTGTTCGCGTTTAAGCTCAATTACCTCATCACGCTCCTGATCGAGATGGGACTTCCGTTGAATTACGAGGAGATGCGGAGGCAGTACGGCAAACTGAACGCCATCAGCTTCGATTACCAGGTCGTCGAACGCGCCCTTCGGATCGCGGCGTTGCCCTACGACGGAATGTGGAAGGATCTCGGCACCTGGAATACGCTGACGGAACAAATGCAGGAGAAGCCGATCGGTCCCGGAATCCTGACCAAAGGCTCGACCGGCAGCCATCTCATCAACGAGCTGACGATTCCGATCATGGTGCTGGACGCCCCGAATATCGTCGTGGCGGCCAGCCCGGACGGCATTCTGGTCGCCGACAAAGCGGCCGCGTTCAAAATCAAGGACGTCGTCAAGCCGCTCGAAAACCGTCCGATGTACGAGGAGCGCCGATGGGGCCGGTACCGGGTGCTCGATTACGTCCGATACGCCGACGGGACGGAGGTGCTGACCAAGCGCATCCAGATCGTCGCGGGCAAAAATTTGAGCTACCAGTACCATGAAAAAAGAAACGAGATTTGGACCGTCCTCGCCGGCCGCGGAGAAATCGTTCTGGACGGGCGGCTGAAGCCGATCGGGCCGAACGACGTGCTGACGATTCCGGCGGGCATGCGGCACAGCGTAAGGGCCGGAGAGGATCTCGAGATGATCGAGGTGCAGTCCGGAACGGAACTCGTCGAGGAAGACATTGTCCGGCTGTGTCTGAAGTGGGAAGAAATCTTGTTATTGTGCCGGACCTAAACAAATGGATAGGGTGGTCTCGCCATGAGAACGATGCTGGTCGTAACCGCGGAGAATCCGTTCCCTCAGGACAGCGGGGGAAAGCTGCGAACGGGGAACCTTCTGAAAATTGTGACGGCCCATTTCCGGACGGATGTGCTTACTTATCGCGGACGAGGACCGGATACGGGCAATCCCCTGCCGAATTGCCGGTTCATCTACGTCGAGAGACGCCCGAGATCGGGGCGCCGGCTTATGATCCGTACATTGTACAGACGAATGAACCATTCGTACATGAGCCATTCCGATTTGGACTTCGCCCCGCATATCCGGGAACTGTGCCGATCGACCTCCTACGACTGCGTGCTGATTGCCCACACGCTGCTGGGAGCACACCTCCGGCTGATTCGCAAGCTGCTTCCCGAAGCGCTTATCGTCACGGACGCCCATAACTTCGAGACGCAGCTCACGCGGCAGTTGGCCGACGGACAGAGGGGACTCGTCCGCAAGCTGTTTTTCCGGCTGAATCACCGCTTTACCGCCCGGGAAGAGCGCCGGATCGCGAAGACGACCGACCAGCTCTGGGTCGCCTCGGAAGACGACGCCGAGCTGTTCGTCGCCGAAGCCCGGGCCCCGCGCCATAAGGTATCGCTCATTCCCAACTTTTTGGACCACGACGAATATGAGGCCGACGCGGATGCCGGAGAACCGCCCGTGACGCTCCCGACAGGGGAACGGCGCATTATTTTGCCCGGCAATATGAATTATTTCCCAAACGTGAACGGCGCGCTGCACTTCCATGAGCGGATCTACCCGGAGCTGAAGCGGAGAGTGCCCGGCATCAAATGGTATATCGTCGGCAAAGACTGCCATCCGTCCGTCCGCCGGCTGGCGGAGAACGACGAGACCATCGTCGTCACTGGTTATGTCAAGCACATTCAGCCTTACATCCGCCAGTCCGATGTGGTGATCGTGCCGCTGCTGGAAGGGGGCGGAACGCGGCTGAAAATTTTGGAGGCGTGGGCGCTTGGCGTGCCGGTCGTCTCCACCTCCAAGGGAGCGGAAGGATTGGAGTACGAAGCCGGACGCCATCTGCTCGTCGCCGACGAGCCGGAGCCGTTCGCGGAAGCCGTCGCGACGCTTCTGTCGAACCGGCGGCTGGCCGGGGCCGTCGCCTTTCAAGCCAGACAAAAGCTGCTGGAGAACTATGAGCTGCAGGCGGTCGAAGGGCGCGTCCTGAGACTGCTGAACGCGCACCGTCCGGAAGAAGGGCGCGTCCGGACGGCGCCGAATCGGATGAACGCGGGTGAAGGATTGTGAGAGTAACCGTGGCGATATGCACGTGCAACCGTGAACGCGACTTGCCGGAGACGCTGGAATCGGTGCGCTTCCAGAACTATCCGGCCGGCGACTACGAGATCTTGATCGTCGACAACAATTCCTCGGACCGGACGGCGGACATCGCCAGGGAGTATGCCGCGGCGACGCCCAACGCCCGCTACGCGATGGAGCCCGAGCCGGGCTTGTCGCATGCCCGCAACCGGGCGATCGCGGAAGCGCGCGGGGAGCTGCTGCTGTTCCTCGACGACGATGCGGTGGCCCGCCCTGACTGGATCTCCGGGCTGGCCGCCTGCTTCGAAGACGAGTCCGTCGCTTGCGCCGGCGGCAAAATCGTCCCCGATTGGGAGACGGCTTCGCCGCCCGATTGGCTGCCGGAAGATTACTACTCGTATTACACCATCCTCGACTATGCGGACGGCGTGACGGAAATGAACGCCGGGGCCGTGCCGTACGGCGCGAACATGGCGTTTCGCACCGATGTGTTGCGGAAGCATGGCGGCTTCCGGACCGATCTCGGCCGCGTGGGAGGCAAGCTGCTGTCGGGCGAGGAATCCGAGCTGATCCGGCGGCTGAAGCGGACGCACAAGGTGCTGTACACCCCGCATGCGGTCGTCCGCCACAAGATCGCCGCGGAACGGATCAACCGGAAGTGGTTCCTGCGGCGGCTGTATTGGCAGGGCGTCACGGATCTGGTCCATTCCGCCGACAAACGCCGGTTCGTCTTCCGTTCGCAGGTGAAGTTCGGCATGTATCTGGCCGCCATTCCGGTCGTCTGGGGCGGTCCGAAGCGCCGCATGGCCCATCTGGCCAAACTGGCCTACCGTCTCGGAGTCGTCCGGCACGGTTTCCGCCGATTGCAGGAGGAGCGATGATCGCGGTTATCCGGCGGACGTTTGGCGGCAAGAGCCTGGCGGGGACGATCGCGCGCACCGGCGCGGCCAATTTCACTATCCTGCTCGTCACGACGCTCACCTCGCTGCTGACGGCCCGGCTGCTGGGAGTCGTGGGCAAAGGGGAACTGGCCGCCGTGCTGATGTGGCCGACGCTGATCGCCGGACTGATCGGATTCGGCATTCCGACCTCCTTTATCTACCACGTCAAGCGCCGGCATATGGACAGGCCGGGCATCGCGGGGCTTCTGAGGGTGGCGTTGGCGGTGCAGCTCGCCGCCAGCCTGCTGGCGGGCCTTGCCGCATGGTTCGGCATGCCGTATGGGCTGAGCGAATACCGGGAGCTTGTCATCCGCATGGCGCAGTGGTACACGCTGTTCTCCATCCTGCTGACGCTGGGGACGGGGATGCTGTTGGCGCTGGCGCAGAGCGTAGAGCGCTTCGAGATTTACAACCGGCTCCGGCTGCTTATTCCGGCGCTGAATCTGATTGGACTTGCCGTTCAGCTTCCGTTCGGCCCGCTTACGCTTGCCGGCACGACCGCGGCATACGGCTTGACGGGGGCGCTTGCATGCGGCTGGGGCGCGGTCAAGCTCAAGGAGTATTTCTCGGCGACGGCGTCTGCGGGCATGCCGCTGCGGCCGTTTTTCGGATACGGGCTGCGCGTGTACGGAATCGAGCTGCTGGGCACGCTTTCCTCCCAGATCGACAAATTGATGATCGTCGCGCTGCTGGCCCCGAGGGACTTCGGGTTGTATACGGTCGTATACTCGCTGTCGCGCGTCTTCAACGTTGTGCAGAACGCGGTGGCGAACGTCATCTTCCCCAAGGCGGCGGGGATGGAGGCGGACAAGATTGTCGAATCCGTTACCCGCGTGTTCCGAATCTCGCTGGCCGTCATGACGGCGGCGCTGCTTCCGGGCGTGATCGTCGGCCGGTTTCTGCTGGGGCTGCTGTTCGGCCAAGCTTTTCTCGAAGCAGACGTTACCTTTTATCTGCTCTCGGCGGAATGCGTCGTCGGCGGATCGTCCTGGGTGCTGGCCTCCTCGTTTAACGCGCTGGGGCGTCCCGGGCTGGTGATATCCCGACAGTCGATCGCCATGGTTGCCACGATCGGATTGATGTTCGCGTTGATTCCGCTGTGGGGACTGGAAGGGCTGGCCCTCGCCTTGCTGGCGGGAGCTGCGCTTCGGCTGCTGCTATCGCTTGCCGCCTTCCCGATCTGTTTCGGCGTGCCTCTGCGCCGCGTTCTCTATAACCGCGAGGACGCCGTCCATGCGGTCCGGCTGTGGAGGCGGCTCGCATACAAAAAGAAAGGAGCCGGTCTGTAATGCGGAACACCATCGATGCGGCCCCCGCGGCGGCGGTCCATCCGATGCTGGGGCTGAAAAAGTCGCTTCGGCAAATTCTCAAGGCGATTCCGGCGGGAAGCGACATGTATTATATCGACTACCCCGTCTACGGCAATGTGGGCGACATGCTGATTCTCAAGGGAGCGGAGCGTTTCTTCGGAGATAACGGCATCCGCGTTCGGGCCCGCTACAGCGCGGACGATTTCGAGCCGGGGATTCGCGTCCCGGATTCCTGCATCATCGTGCTGCAAGGCGGCGGCAACTTCGGCGATTTGTACCCCCGCCACCAGAAACTGCGGGAGTCGATCGTGGAGCGGTATCCCGGCCACCGGATCGTGATCCTGCCGCAGACGATTCATTTTAACGACGAGCACGCTTACGACAGGACGGCCGAGCTGTTCAACCGGCACCGCGACCTGCATTTGTTTATCCGCGACCGGGAAGGGTTTGAGCGGGCGAAAGGCAAATTCACCTGCAATCTCTATCTGTCGCCGGATATGGCGCACCAGTTGTACCCGATCGCGCCGGAGCGGGCGCCCGACAAGGAGTGGATGCGCTTTCTGCGAACCGATCGGGAGACAAACGAAGCGCAATTGCGGGCGATCGCCGGTCTGACCGGGGAAGCGTTCGACTGGGATACGATGTTGAGCCGGTCCGACAAGCGGATCATTTACTGGATGGGGCGGGCCATGCGGTCGAGGCTTCGAGCGGGACGGCTGCCCCTGCAGAAAATCTGGTACGGCCAGGTCGATCGGCTTACAGGCAAGGCGATCCGGCTGTTCAGCTCCTACCGGAAGGTCGCGACTTCCAGACTGCACGGACATATCCTGTGCTGCCTGATGGACAAGGAAAACGTGCTGTTTGACAATTCGTACGGAAAAAACTCGAATTATTACCGGACGTGGACGCACGTTTGTCCGAACGCCCGGCTTGAAAGTTTCTGAGAATACGTATGAAAACACGGAAAGCCTTTTCATGAAAAGCGGTTTGTTTAAGCTTCCGGCGGCCGGACAACCCGTCGAAATCGCGTCCGAATACAAGCAAATCCTCCTTGACATGATACTAAATGTATCGTAAATTAAAAGAAGTACAACGGGTTTGTTGGATAAATATGGACAAAATTTGCAATTCGGTCAGGGAGTTGTTCTTTTTTTTAGAGATTATGATACATTTTGTATACAAAGATGGGATAGCACCCGATCAGAGAAACAAGCGAATACGGGGAGGAGAAATGGAGCATGGACCAAGTGCGGCATGGCGCATCGGATATCGAGTTGCAGTTGCATTCCGTTTCTATCGGTTTGAGAAGGCCGAGACACCGCAGTTTCTACGCGTTATGCATGAAACCCGCCGTCGACAAGGCCGTCAGCGCGATTGCTTTGCTGGCGCTGTCCCCGCTCCTGCTGCTGCTGACGGTACTGATCCGGCTGGATTCGGCCGGCCCGGCGCTGTTCAAGCAGCTTCGCATCGGCAAGGACGGCAAAGAATTTACCATTTACAAGTTCCGGACGATGTACGTCCATACCCCGGAGCAGGCTGTTTCCCCCACTTCTTCGAGCGATCCCCGCATCACCCGGATCGGCCGCTTCCTCCGAAAATTCAGCCTCGACGAACTCCCGCAGCTGTACAATATTTTACTGGGCGAGATGAGCTTTGTCGGTCCCCGGCCGGAGCAAAAATGGACGGTGGAAACCTGCTACACCTCTTACGAACGGGAGCGCCTTCTGGTCAAGCCCGGACTGACCGGCTACTGGCAGATCAGCGAGGACCGGAAAAAACCGATTCATGAAAACCTCCATCACGATTTCCGCTACATCCGGGAAATGTCCGCCCTAACCGATCTGAGAATCGTATTGCGCACCGTCAAACTTTTGTTCCGAAGCAACACGTGTTGAAGGACCTAACAGAGGGGGGGATGCCGCGTGGCATGCGGCTCCAAAATCTTGTTGTTGCGCGAACGGCATAACATGACCCAACAAGATTTGGCGAAGAAATTAAAGATTTCAAGGGCGGCTTTGTCCCACTACGAGAACAACCGCCGGCATCCCAGCTCAAGCGTGCTGCTTCATCTGGCGGAGCTGTTCGATGTCAGCATCCGGTACTTGCTGGAGGACGAGAATGTCCCGTCTCCGCAGCGCCTCCCGGAATCGGAATCGCTCGAACAGGAAGCGCCGGCGCCGACCGTCCACGAGTCCGAACGAATGCCGATCGTGTTTTTCCGACATACGGTCAACCCCTGCCGTTTTCTGTAACGGATGGAACCTTAGCGGCCTCGCTGTGGATTTCGACAAAAATAGAATAGATGCAAACACATATTATGACAAAAAATAAATGCGGCATTTGCTATAATAGTCCTAAATCTTTAGGAAAGTTTTAGGAAAGACCGGGGTGGATCGGATGAGTGGAAAAATGCTGAAGCCGAAGCTGGAGCTGGATGTCCGGCAAGCGGCCGCTCAATTGGGACTGGATATGGACCGGCTGAGCGATTGCCTGGAACAGAAGCCGATCGTCCCTAGAGAAGAGAGAAGCTTGTACCATTTTACAGCTTCGTTGGGCGGGCACCGCATCGGTTTCGCCTGCCGTTCCGAACGAATCCTGCAATGTCTGGTCAACGCGTTCCGTCCGGAGATGACGGAAGGACGCCGCCGCGGGCAATGCGATATGCAGGTCGTCGTCTATGAAAATTACGGCAAGCCGTTTCCCGGCTACGAGGTGCAGGTGTCGTCGGACCGCAAGTCGGTCCGGTTCGACCGGGGGGATTATTTGATCAAGGCGGACAAGAGCTTCTCCCGCGTCGAGGTGCATGCCTACGACGAATTTGCTTTAAAGCACGCGATCTTGACGCTGTACAGCTCGTTTATCATTCACCGGGAATGGGGCCTCCTGATCCAGGCGTGCTCATTCGAGATGAACGAGACGGCCCACGTGCTTATGGGACCGGCGGACTCGCGCCAGGCTTCGGTGCCCGTGCGCCTGTATCCGCATCAACTGCTGTCGGACGAAGTGACGATTCTGCAAATTACGGACCGGGAAGTCCGGTCGCACCATTCGCCGTTTCGCCGTGAGAAGCCGGCTGTCCAGGCTCTCGGCGATTATCCGGTCAAGCAGATGTGCCTGATCTCGGAGGACGATTACGAACCGTGCCGTTTGAATCAGGCCGACGCCATGTTCCACTTGATCCGGTATTTGTATTTTTGGGGAACGGGTCCGACGCAAGTGCGCAAGCTGCTCCAGCTATGCAAGAAATTCACGGATCACGTGGCGGTTCTGCAGATCCCGGCCGAAACACAAGTTGCCGCAGGGGAGCGAATCGTATGAACGCCGTCTACAGCAAGCATCCCGACGCCGAGGACGTAGAAGTGGAGGGAGGCTGGATCATATGGCATCACCGCTTGAAGATCGTCGTGATGCTGCAGGGGATGCCCGGGTTGGTCTGGAGGCTGATCCGACGAAGAAAAGACCATCAGGAGATGGTCAGACAAATCGGCAAGGATCACCGTCTGCAGGCGGACTGCGCCGAGGCGATGGTGGCTTCCGCCATTCGCGAATTCATGCAGATCGGCATATTAATGAAAGTTCCTTTTCAGACGAGGAGCATTATTCCTTCAATGAGCGTTCCGCCCGAACAAACGCTATGAATCGGCGCGCTTCTTCCGGCGTCAGTCTTTTTCCGTCAATGGTCAAGTTGAATTTCTCCAGAATCTCGTTGTCGGATAACTCCAAGCTATCGACGAACTGCCGGGTAGGGTGATCCAGATGCTGCGAAGGATTGTTGGTTCTGCCCATCAGGTAATCGGCCGAAACCTGGAAGAAGTTGGCGATCGCTTCAAGCGTCTCGTAATCGGGCTCACGCCGGTTGTTCTCGTAATGGGACAAAGCGGCCCGGGTAATGCCGACCTTCTGCGACAGCTCCTCCTGAGTCATTTTTCTCTGCTCACGAAGAAATGCAATCCGGTTCCCGTGTATCATATCGCGAGTGTCCTCCTGTCGTCTTGCATTAAATTGTAACACAAACCAAAAGGGGATATAAATATCGTCGTGGCACGAAAAACGGGATGGCTAAAGGACTATTTTTGTCCGGACAGATACGTTTCGTATCCCTATAATAGTATGCCCAAGATTGATACGTTTTGTATACAAGACTCAAAAAAAATGGCGAATACGAGAATGAGGAGCGGAAGCGATGAAAACTGTACGAAAAGCCGTTATTCCCGCTGCGGGATTAGGGACCCGTTTCTTGCCGGCCACAAAAGCGATGCCCAAGGAAATGCTGCCGATCGTCGACAAGCCGACCATTCAATATATCGTTGAGGAGGCCGTGCAGTCGGGAATCGAAGACATCATCATCGTCACCGGCCGCAGCAAGGGGGCGATCGAGGACCATTTCGACAAAAACTTCGAACTCGAGTGCAACCTGCTGGAGAAGCAGAAGATGGATCTCTATGAAATGGTCGAGGACATCACCCGGATGGTCGAGATTCATTATATTCGCCAGAAGGAAGCGCTCGGGCTCGGGCATGCCGTCTGGTGCGCCCGCAAGTTTATCGGCAGCGAGCCGTTTGCCGTGCTGCTCGGCGACATGATTATCGACAGTCCGGTGCCCTGTCTGAAGCAGATGATGGACGTCTACGGCGAGCGCCAATCCAGCTTGATCTCGGTCGAACAGGTTCCGTGGGAGGACGTGCATCAATACGGGGTGATCCGCTCCGATCCGATCACGGACCGTCTCTCTCTGATCGAATCGCTGGTCGAAAAGCCCAAGCACAACCCGCCGTCGAATCTGGCGATTGTCGGCCGGTACATTCTGGAGCCGGAGATTCTGGACATTCTGGAGACGCTTGAGCCGGGAATCGGAGGCGAGATTCAATTGACGGACGCGCTGCGGGAGCTGGCGCGGCGCCAGGCGGTGTACGGTTACCGGTACGAGGGGACGCTTTACGACGTCGGCAGCAAGCTCGGATTTTTGAAGGCGACCGTCGAGTTCGCGCTGCGCAGAGAAGAGATACGCGGCGGGTTCCATTCGTACTTGCGCGATCTGCAAGAGTCGCCGTTATTCGAACGCATGACAGTTCGGGGATAAGTTCAGGAGGGTATGGGAGCATGAGCGTATTGATTACGGGAGTGGCGGGATTTTTGGGCGTGCATCTGGCAAGCGCGCTGCTGAAGGACGGCGAGACGGTCATCGGGATCGACAATTTGTCCACGGGACAAATCCGCAATGTCCGCAAGCTGATGGACTTCGAGACGTTTCATTTCATGCAGTTCGACGTCTCCGACCGGCGGGTGCTGGAGTTCGACCTGCTGTACGATGTCCGCGAAATCTATCATTTGGCGTCGCCTGCTTCACCCAAGTACTATCAGGCTTTCCCGTTCGATACGATTCGGGCCAACACGGACGGCACACGCAATATGCTGGAGCTTGCGCTGCGCAACCGGGCCAAACTGCTCTATGCGAGCACCAGCGAAGCGTACGGCGATCCGGAGAGGCATCCGCAGCCGGAGGAATATTGCGGCAACGTCAACACTTGGGGGCCGCGCGCCTGCTACGACGAGGCGAAGCGGATGGGCGAAGTGATCTGCTACGAATACCATCACCGGTTTCACGTCGACGTCCGGGTCGCCCGGATTTTCAATACGTATTCCGCCGGGCTGCGCAACGACGACGGCCGGGTCATTTCGAATTTTGTGACGCAGGCGATCGGCGGGGAGGATATCACGGTGTACGGCGACGGGTCCCAGACGCGGTCCTTCTGCTACGTGGACGACAATATCCGAGGGCTGCGCCTGATGATGAAGTCGAAGGAGACGAATGGGGAGATTATCAACATCGGCAACCCGAAGGAGTATTCGATCCTGGAGGTCGCCCAATTGGTCAAAAAGCTGGCTGATTCGCCCAGCCGGATTACGTTTCACCCGCTGCCGAAGGACGATCCGAAGCTGAGAAGGCCGGTGATCGACAAGGCGAACCGCTTGCTTGGATGGAAGCCGGAGATCGAACTGGACGAAGGGCTCCGGAGAACGATAGACGTCTATCGGGCCGAATTCGCCGCGAAAGTGGCAACTCCTTCCAGTTTGCGGTGAACGTTTGCCAATAGGCCAGAGAGAGGATGAAACGCATGTTGAACGTAGTATGCATCGGATCGGGGTATGTAGGCAGCGTGACGGGAGCGGCGCTTGCGGCGGTCGGTCATCCGACGACGGTCGTCGATGTCGACGAGCGCAAAGTGGCCTTGCTGCGGCAAGGGAAGAGCCCGATCTACGAGCCGGGATTGGAATCGCTGATTCAGGCCTTGATCGGCAAAACGCTGTTCGCCGACACGTCTTATGAGCCGGTTCGGACAGCCGACGTCGTCTTTATCGCGGTAGGCACGCCGTCCAAGAAGGACGGCACGGCCGATCTCGTCCATATCCGGGAAGCGGCGGCCGGCATCGGGCGCCATCTCGACCCGGACCGGTTCACCGTGATCGTCAACAAGTCGACGGTGCCGGTCGGGACGGCCGGACTGGTCGCGTCCGTCATCGAGCGGGAGACCGGGCTGAAGGCGGAGCGGCATTTTACCGTGGTCAGCAATCCCGAGTTTTTGCGGGAGGGATACGCTCTGGAGGATGTATTCTTCCCGGACCGCATCGTCATCGGATCGAGCCATCCGGTCGGGCTGCAGCGCATGCGGGAGCTGTATTCGCCCTGGATGCAGCGGAGCGGCTACGAGCGGTTCGCCAAGCATTTTCGCTTCGAGGTCGATCCGTCCAGGCCTCTGCCGAAGTATTTCGAGACGGATTGCAGCAGCTCCGAGATGATCAAGTACGCCGCGAACGCGTTCCTTGCCGTCAAAATCAGCTATATCAACGAAATCGCCCGCCTGTGCGAAGCGCTCGGTTCCAACGTCAAGGACGTCGCCGCCGGCATGGGCATGGATACGCGGATCGGCGACAAGTTCCTGGAGGTGTCCAGCGGCTGGAGCGGAAGCTGCTTCCCGAAGGATACGGCCGAGCTGCTGGCTACCAGCGAGAAGTACGGCATCGAGCTGAGCGTCGTCAGATCTTCCGTCCAATCCAACCGGCAGATGCACGATTACGTCGTGCAGAAGCTGCGCCGGCAGTTAAAAAGCATGAACGGCCGCACGGTGGGCATATGGGGCGTCACGTTCAAGCCCAACACGGACGATGCCCGCCAGACGCAGGCGGCCCATATCGTTCGCGAGCTCCTCGATCTGGGGGCTTACGTTCAGGTGCACGATCCGCAGGGTATGGCCATGTTCCGGGAGATGAATCCGGATCTGCCGATCCGTTACTGCGAATCCGCCTACGAGGCGGCGGACCGGGCGGACGCGGTGATTTTGCTGACCCATTGGCGCGAATACGGGCAGCTTCGCTGGGAAGAGGTGGCCGCCCGCATGAATCGGCTGTACGTGCTCGATACGCGCAATATGCTGGACAGCGAACGCCTCTGGCAGTACCGCATTCAGGTCGAAGGCCTGGGGAACAGCCAGCGCGCATCCGGCTCCGGCCAAGCCGCGGTTATCCCGGATCCGGATAGCGGAAGTCCGGAACGCGTCCGCGAGCTGATCGGATAGAACGGAGGCGGCGAACCGATGATCCGCGAACCGATCACCCCATATGCCGATCCGTACTTGTACCGCAGGCAGTTTCTGGCGGGTCCGCGCTTCTGCTCCCTTCCGGGCTGGACCCGGACGACGGTGGATGCGACGTTCCGCATCACCTCTCATCCGGATCTCGAGGTCCATCAGGCGGCGCGCGGCGGCGTCTCGTTGACGCTGCTGGGGTTCATCTGCGATCCTTCCTCCCATCTGTCGGACAGCCGGACGATTCTGGAGAAGCTGGCGGCCGAAGCCGAGACGTTCGAGCGGCTGCTTGCGGCGCTGGGCCCTTACGGGGGAAGATGGATCGTCATCTGGAAAAAAGCGGGGGCGATCCGTCTCGCGCACGATCCGTTCGGCATGAGATCGGTCTGCTACGCCAAGCGCAGCGGCATCGTCTGGTGCGCTTCCACGCCCTTTCTGCTCGGAGCCGTGCTGGGACTGCATCCGCGGGAGCAAGGCAACGCCGGCCTCGCCGGCAACGGGGGAATACGGCCGGGGGACGAGACGGAGTACCCGGAGGTCAGGCAACTGCTGCCGAATCATGCGTTAAACGTCCGCAACGGCGAGACGGCGCGGTACTGGCCCGCATGCGCGCTGGAGCCGCTCCCGCCCGAAGCCGCCGCGGAGAAGGCCGCCATGCTGCTGCAAGGCACGCTGTTGGCCGCCGCCGCGCGCCGCCCGCTGATGCTTCCGGTCACGTCGGGATGGTCCAGCCGTCTGTTGCTGGCGGCCAGCCGCCCCTTGGTGAGGTACGTCAAATATTATTACGCCGCCCGCCGGGATTTCGACGACAACGATCCCGATCTCGTCGTCCCGCGCATGCTCGCCGCCCGGCTCGGGTTCCGACTGGACCGGCTGGCCTGCGGGATGAAGCCCGAGGAGGCGTACGTCTATTACCGGAACCGCAACAACGGTCCGGGGGCGTCCGACCGCGAAGAAGCGGTCGCATACGGGCATTTCCGCAGCTCGCAAGGGCGGCTGAACGTCACGGGAGCGGGCGGCAAACTCGTGAGGGAGCCGTACCTGAAGATCCGGTCGGAGCTGTCGATCGGTCAGCTTGCGGAGCGTTCCGGGTTCGGCTCCGTGCCCGGCGCTCTCGAAGCCTTCGGGAGATGGGCGCAGGGAGCGGGCGAAGCGTCCGATCGGAGCGGCATCCCGCTTGAGTTGCTGTTTTACTGGGAGATGGACGGCATCAGGCGGGCGGCCTCTAGCACGGCGCGTCTGGACATCGCGGTCGAGGAGATCGCCCCGTTCAACAACCGGCTGCTGCTGGAGACGATGCTGGCCGTTCCGCCGGAGCACCGGACGGAGCCGGATTGCCGGCTGCTGCGCGCCATGATCGGGCGGATGTGGCCGGATTCGCTGGAAGCGCCGATGAACCCGAAAGTTTCGCATCAGGCGAAAGTTCTCTGCTACGATTTGATCCGGAGCGGCCTGAAAGCGGGCCGTAAGCTGAGCCTGGCGTTCGGCTTTCTCCGGGATTGACGCCCGGGATTGAACAGAATTAGGGGGATATGGGGCAGCGTGAAGAAAAAAATAGCCCTGATAGTCAGAACCGTGCCCCGCTACCGCCGGCGCTTCTATGAGCTGCTCCAGGCGGCCATGGCGGATAAAGGCATGGAGCTTGTCCTGATCTACTCGCGGCCGGATGACCGGGATCGAAGGAGGCACGATTACGCGGAGCTGTCGTGGGCGAGATTGGTTGAGCATCGCGTTTACCGGTTGTTCGGAACGGAGTGGTATTGGCAGTCGCTGGGGGAGACGTTAAAGGATGCCGAACTCATCGTCGTGCAGAACGATTACCGGCTGCTGGCCAATTATCTGCTTCTGCTTCAGCAGAAGTGGGGCGGCCGCAAAGTCGCTTATTGGGAACCTTGCGGCGCGGCGAAGAGCGACCTGGGCTTGGAGCGGTGCGCGTCGTACTTGACCGGCGGAGTTCATCCGGCGGGCTGGATCGTCGGCAATCCGGACCGCGCGCAGTCGCTGTGCCGGCTCGGCTACCCGGCGGAGCGCATCGCCGTCGTGCCCGAGGCGATTGATATCGCGGGCCTGTCCGAGACCCGGTCCAGACTGGACGACCGGCTGCTCTCCCGTCTGCGGTACGAGATGGGGCTGACGGAAGAAGATGCGGTCTGCGCGTTTATCGGCCATATGGATGCGGAGAAGCGAATCCCTTTTTTGTTGGAAGCATGCCGGCTGATCCGCCGCGCGGTTCCCCGTTTTCATATGGTTTTTATCGGGGCCGGAGAGGAAGACGTCCGCATCAAGCGCGCGGCGGAGCAGCACGACTGGATTCATTATGCCGGTCCCCGGTTCGAATCGGACAAAGTGCCGTATCTCGCCGTGTCCAAGCTGCTGCTTCTGCCCGGCGCGGTTGGATTGACCGTTTACGACGGAATCTTGTTCAGGCTGCCGGTCGTGACGACGGCGCTGACCGGAAACGAGCCGCATATCCGGAGCGAGACGCGCTCGTGCGTCGTCGAAGGCGGAGAAGATGTCGACGGATACGCCGGCACCGTAATCCGGTTGCTGCAGGACACGCAAGCCTATAAACTTGCGGTGAACCGAATCTGCGGCATCGGCCCCAAGGATACGGTGGAGTCGATGGTGGAGTCGTTCCTCGAAGGAATCGCCAAAGCGATCGGATAAAAAAAGAAACGGCTTCTTCGCCCTCGGACGAGGACGGGGAAGCCGTTTGTTCATGCCTTCTGTCCATGGCCAATCAATGGCTTCGGACCGGCTCCTCCTTGGGAACCAGCTTGTAAATCTCGCCGGACTCGAACGTGTCGATCAGCCGTTCCAGCCATAAATAATAGGAGATGGCGTGACGCATTTTCCCCAGATTGACCCCGATCTTCTCCTGCAAGCTTTCATCTTCCGGATAACGCGAGGCCAGCTCCTCCAGCTCGGCGGTCGACCGCCGCAGCGCCTGAAGGTTCATCTCGATCGCTTTGCGCCATTTGATGGCGAAGAAATCGGTGAAGGTCTGGTGCCAATCGTTTTCTACCTCGTATTGATCTTTCCGCGAGCCTTTCTCCCAAACCTTATTGACCATTTTCAAATCGACCAGCGTGCGGATGCCCGTGCTCATGCTGGTCTTGCTCATTTCCATCGCTTGTCCCATCTCGTCCAGCGTCATCGGTTTGTTCTGGAAGAACATCAAGCCGTAGAGCAGTCCCGTGGACAAGCTGATGCCGTAGAGATCCATATTCCGTCCGATTGATTCAATGACGCGTTTTTGCGCCTTCTGTATGATCAAATCGGGTTCATTCACGGTACGTCACCTCCCTGCGCCCTGCTTCGGGCAGGGGTTCAAACTCAAAGCCAAGGCTAATTGTATGCAACAATGGGAAAGTTGTAAAGCATACGATAGAGGAGCATGCGGCCGTATGCGGGAGCTAGACGCAGAATTAACTTCGTAAAGTTTTTTCTGTACAAACTATACAAACTTAATATACGGTTGACACTAAATATTATTTACAGATAAACTTAAACCATTCGACCAGCCATACACGAGGGGGGATTCGAATGGCAATTATCGAAGCGGAAGGACTTACGAAAATTTTCGGACCTGCGCCCGACCATGCCCTGGCCCTGCTCGCGGAGGGTTGGAGCAAGGAACGCATTTACAAAGAGACGAAGCATACCGTGGGCGTCAACCGCGTGGACTTTGCGATCGAACCCGGCGAAATTTTCGTGATCATGGGCCTGTCGGGGAGCGGAAAATCCACGCTCGTCCGGATGCTGAACCGGCTGATCGAGCCGACTGCCGGAACCGTCCGGATCAAGGGTAAAGATCTGGTCGGCATGAGCGAGGAGGAGCTCCGCAAGGTGCGCAGGGAGCAAATCGGCATGGTCTTCCAGAAGTTCGCCTTGTTCCCTCACCGGTCCGTCGCGGAAAACGTCGAATACGGACTCGAGATTCAAGGCGTGCCGAAGAAGGAACGCCGGGCGAAGGCGCTGGAAGCCTTGAAGCTCGTCGGGCTGGAGGCGTGGGCGGACAGTTTTCCCGACCAGCTTAGCGGAGGCATGCAGCAACGCGTCGGCCTGGCCCGCGCGCTTGCCAACGATCCCGACATCCTGCTGATGGACGAAGCGTTCAGCGCGCTGGACCCGCTTATCCGGAAGGATATGCAGGATGAACTGCTCGATCTCCAGGAAAAGATGCAGAAAACGATCGTCTTCATCACCCACGATCTTGACGAGGCGCTGAGGATCGGAGACCGGATCGCCCTGATGAAGGACGGCTCGATCGTCCAGATCGGAACGCCGGAGGAGATTATGATCCACCCGGCCAACGCCTACGTCGAGCGGTTCGTGGAAGACGTCGACCTGTCCAAGGTGCTGACCGCGGCCCATGTGATGCGGCGGCCCGAGACCGTCGGTCACGACCGCGGCCCGCGCGTCGCTCTTCAGCTCATGAGGGACAGCGGTTTGTCGAACCTGTTCGTGGTCGACCGCAGCAAGCGCCTCATCGGCGTGATTACGGCGGACGACGCGTCCCGCGCCGTCAAAGAAGGGCTGTCGCTGGACGAGATCGTCGTCAGAGACGCGCCTTCCGTCAAGCCCGACCGGCTGCTTTGCGAGCTGTTTGAAATTTGCGGCACCTCAAGATATCCCGTTGCCGTTGTCGACGACAACAACAGATTGATGGGCGTGATCGTCCGCGGAGCCGTATTGGGAGCGCTGGCCGGCCATGTCCAGAGGAACGGAGGGATCGTTGATGGGGCCTAAAATACCGATCGACCGTTGGATCGAACGTATCGTCGATGCGGCGGAGAGCCGGCTGTCGTTCCTGTTTGACGGGTTGTCCGTCTTCATCAAAGCGATCGTCGGAGGTTTTTCCGCGATTTTTCACGCGCTGCCTCCGATCGTGCTGATTTTGCTGTTCGCCGCCTTGAGCTACAAGCTTGGACGGTGGCGTTTGGCCTTATTCACGCTGATCGGCCTGGCGCTGATCGAAAACTTGGGGTACTGGGCCGCGACGATGGACACGTTGGCGTTGGTCTTGGCATCGGCGCTGCTTTCCGTCGCCATCGGGATACCGGCGGGAATCTGGATCGGCCGCAGCGACTCCGCGAGGAACGTCATCACGCCTGTGCTTGATTTTATGCAGACGATGCCTGCCTTCGTCTATCTGATCCCGGCGGTTACGTTTTTCGGCCTCGGCGTGGTGCCGGGCGTAATCGCCTCCGTCATCTTCGCCATGCCGCCGACGATCCGCATGACGAGTCTGGGCATTCGTCAAGTGTCGCCCGAGCTGACGGAGGCGGCCGACGCGTTCGGATCGACGCCGGGCCAGAAGCTGTGGAAGGTGCAGCTTCCGCTGGCCGTGCCGTCCATCATGGCGGGCATCAACCAGACGATCATGCTGGCGCTGTCGATGGTCGTCATCGCCTCCATGATCGGGGCCCAGGGCATCGGAGCGGAAGTGTACCGGGCCGTTACCCAGATTAAGACGGGGAAAGGCTTCGAAGCGGGACTGGCGATCGTCATTCTGGCCATCCTGCTGGATCGGCTGACCCAACGCGTCATTCAATCAAACAAAAGGAGAGGATGATTCTGAATAGGGCAACAACTAAATGGAACGCCGGACGAAACCGGTGGGTCAAGGGACTGCTCGGCATCGGGCTGGCAGGCGCGCTGATGCTGGCGGGATGCTCGTCCGATGGCGATCAGAAGGACGCCTCGATCGGGAAGGAATTGAATTACGAGATTATCGGCATCGACCCGGGCGCCGGCATTATGAAGGCGACGGCCGAGGCGATCGAAGCGTACGGCCTGAGCGACTTCAAGCTGGTCGAGGGATCGGGCGCGGCCATGACGGCCGCCTTGGACAAAGCCTACAAGGACAAAAAACCGATTGTCGTCACCGGGTGGACGCCGCACTGGAAATTCAGCAAGTACGATCTGAAATACCTCGACGATCCGAAAAACATCTACGGCGGGGACGAGCAGATCCACACGATCGTCCGCAAAAACCTGAAAACCGATCATCCGTCCGCTTATGCGATGCTGGATCGTTTCGAATGGACGGCGGACGATATGGGCAAAGTGATGCTGGCCGTCAACGACGGCAAAAAGCCCGAAGAGGCCGCTGCCGATTGGGTGAAGGAAAACGAAAGCAAAGTCAAGGCGTGGGTCGAAGGACTCGACAAAGCTTCCGGCACCAAGCTGAAGCTTGCGTATGTCGCCTGGGATTCGGAGATCGCCAGCACGAACGTGGTCAAAACCGTGCTGGAGCAGGAATTGGGCTACAAGGTCGAGCTTCTGCAGGTTGAAGCCGGTCCGATGTGGGCGGGCGTCGCCGGCGGAGACGCGGACGCGATCGTGGCGGCCTGGTTGCCGACGACGCACCAGGATTATTACAACAAATACAAAGACCAGGTCGAGGATCTCGGACCGAACCTGAAAGGAACCAAAATCGGACTGGTCGTTCCGGCTTATATGGATATTCAATCGATCGAAGACCTGAACCAATAACGTTTCCGGTCTTGCCAAAAAGGGCCTGCGGGATATCGTCCTGTCAGGTCCTTTTGTTTCGTATCGGTCAAGACGAAACAGGCTTCAGGACATGCGTTCGAGCTCGCGCAGCAGGAACGCCCGGCGCTCGCGGATAAACGTCCGGATCACATCCGGCTCGGCGCGGAAATCCGACAGGTCGTGCGGCCGGGTCGAGTCCTTCGCGACATCGTCCGAGATTCGCCGGTAGAGGCTGTTGACGATCGGCATCACATAATTGACCGTGAATTTGCGGTCAAGCAGACGCCGCAGCAATTTTTTATAGCGGCTCCGCACCTCCGGGAATCGCAGCAATTTTTCGGTAAGCGAGTTGTAGCCTTCGATCCGAACCATCTCGCTGGAGCAGCGGCGTCCGTAACAGTTGCGGCCCCAGGTGCCTTCGTAATCCCAGGGGATCATCCGGTATTTGCCCGACTTTCGGTGCTCGTATATGGCGTAATTTTGGTCGAAACCGTCGTAGTTGTTGGTCAGCACGGCTCCCGCCAGCCATCTGAGATAATTGCCGATATCGAGGCGGCGGTTGAGATAGCGGTACAGCTCGGCTCCTTCCAGCGTGTTCAGATGCCAAATAAACGATTTGAGCTTTTCCTCGTCGCGGGCGGTTCCGATTACCCTTGTGTATCCTTCGAACAGCGAGCGCTTGCGTTCGCCGGTATCCGGACAGATCAACGAGAAGTTGGCGCTGTCGTTGCTGGCGTACATCAGCGATTTGCAAGAGATGCCCCGAATGCGGAAAAATCTGCGTTTTACCGCCTCCAGGCGCAAGTACACGCCCTTGTCGGCTCCGTTCCATATGATACGGTAGTGTCTGGTTTTCGGGCTGGGCAGTCCGATTTTTTCCAAAAATTTAAAAGACAAGGCGTTGCGAATCAGCGAGGGATCGTCGTACTCGGCGTTAAAATGAGCGGTTCGGCCGCGGATGATCATCTCGTACGATTTTTTCGGGTAATTGCGGGTATGTCCGCCGCGGTATCGAATCCGGATCGGCGTTTGGACGGACCCCCGTCGCAGACGCGCTCGGGAAAACGACCGGGTCCACATATTATGCTGCATTTTGATTTCCTCGGACACCGATATCGACACATGGAGCACCGGCAGTGCCATCGGTTCATGACCGCCTTTCTGGTGGGATGATCCGGGAAATGACCTTTGCGCGTGCGCTGGACGCGCCCGGCGCACGCGCAAGGCGGATATTCGCTGAGGGCTGGAGCGAACGCAAGCTTGCTTTTGCGGTAAAAAACAGCCTATCCATTAAGATAGGCTGTTCTTTATGCTTACGTTATGCGCCCGCCTCGTCCGGAGGCACGGCGTATGCCCGGATAGGGCGTATCCTTCAGGCCTCTGGCCGTGATTAGAACCAGAATCTTTTGTGGTCGTCTTTTCTGTCTTTTTTGTGGTCCTTCACTTTATAGCATTTGAACCATTCATTTTTGTCCCCGTGCGACTTCTTGTGTCCGCAGGAATCTCCATGCGACTTTTTGTCCCCATGCGATTTCTTGTCCTCCTGCGATTCCCAATACCCGTAGAAGTAACCCTTGTGCCCGCGGGATTTATTGTCCCCGTGAGACTTCTTGTCTCCGTGCGACTTCTTGTCGCCGCAGGAACAGTCGCGTTTCTTGTCGTGATGCGATTTGTCGCCGTGGGATTTTTTGTCGCCTCTCGACTTGTCGTCTTTCTTGTAGCAGTAGAACCAGTCCTTTTCGTAGTGGTAACCCATGATCTATCAACCTCCTGTTGTTGGAATACTATAAGGTATGCCGATCTCGTAGTGTTGCTAGGGCGGATGCGGCCGACTTTACAGGTGATTGCGGAAAAAATGCAAGAATGGGCACGGATGTCCGGGCTGGCCGCGATCCGGTTGGCGTCGTCCCCTCGGGCGCGGCATTGGCGACAAAAACGGCTCCGCGATCCTCGATTCGAGGACGGCGAAGCCGTTTTCCCGTCAACCGGCAAGCGGCGGTTCGGGCCGGATCTTTTGGAACCTCTGGAGCCTCTGAATCCGGGTTTCCTCATGTTCGCGGCCGATCTTTCTCCTCATTCCGCATGCGGCATCCCGCGCGAGATCAATAGAAAGGACAGGACGTCAAGCGAACGTCGCCGCTAGTCGTCCGTGGAAGTTTTGCCTGTACGGGATGGTCAACCAGTACGCCGGAAGGACTGGCTCATATATATAAACTACAAATGAATAGGAGAGGCAAATGAGAGGGGGTGACACTCTGTCCGGGAAACTCCGATTTGTTTGTAAGTCGTTTGGCGGCGAATATTCCGGACGACGGCATCCGTCCGAGCGTCCGGCCGGATTGAATCTTCCAAGCGGCCCAAGTCAAGGCCAGCAACATTCCGAGAGGAGCAACAAGACCATGAGCAGACTGGTATCTTATTGCAAGGAATTGGTAGGGAAACACGTTAAAATCAACCGGGGCGGCCCAGATTCGATGGAAGGCACCCTGATTGACGTGGGCAGCGACTATGTGACGGTGTACGGCGACGAAGGCGTCAGCTACGTTCACCTGCAGCACGTCAAAAGCGTCACGGAGCATCACAGCGGCGGCTCCAAAGGCCACAAGTCGTTTGCCGTGAAGCTGGTTCGCGCCGACAACTTTCACGATTTGCTTCACAAACTGAAGCACAAATTCGTCAAAGTCAACCGTCACGGACCGGAAAAATGCGAGGGATTTCTTGCGGATATCAATGACGACACGATCACGCTGGTGCAAAACCACGACATCATCAAAATCGCCGTATACCACGTCAAAGCCGTTAGCCTGAAGTTCGGAGGCCGGAAGTCGGACGGATCGAAGGGCGGCAACAAAAGCGGCAAAAACGACAAAGACGGCAACAAAAGCGGTAAACACGACAAAAGCGACAACAAAAGCGGCAAAAGCAGAAGCGATAAGAGCGACAGAAGCGACAGCAGCGGCAAGTACGACAAAAGCGGCGGTTATGACAGCGGCAAGTACGACAGCAGAGGCAAGCATGACCGAAGCGGCAAGCACCACAGAAGCGGCAAGAACGGCAAATCCAAAAAAAGCGATCGTCACGATAAAAGCGGCAAGCATGACAAAGGACGCAAAAAAAGCCGCAGCGGCAAAAAAGGATATCGGGGCTAAGCCGGGCAGAGGATATTCAGCCGGGCAAGCATGGAATAAAGCCCTAAGGAAGCGGATCCGCGCGGCGGCCGCAGGATCTATGCGGCCGCCACACCAGGGCCATACGAGGGATTGCCCCCGGTCGCCGCGCGGAAGATCCGGCCTCCAGTTGCGATGGCGGTCGATCCCGCGGGATCGGGGTCCGGAAGTAACGGGAGGTGTATGAATGATGAAGGAATTGCTCCAGACTTATGTCGGATCGATCGTGGAGTTGGATATATCCGGGAAAAAAACGCCGGTTCGAGGCAAGCTGATCGAGACGGGCAACGATCTGATCGTCCTCTATAACGGCACCGAATATCTCTATGTGCCGACCTTGCACATCCAGCGCATGTCCCGATCCGAGTCCGTCGAAAAGGATCTGGGCTGGACGGTGCCGGCCGAGTCGCCGTTCGAACCCCAAAACGAGCTGTCTTACCGGAAAACGCTGATGAACGCGAAAGGGGTATTCACCGAACTTTATATTACCGGCCAGCAGTCCGTGCACGGGTATGTCACAAGCATCATGAACGATTACTTCGTGTACTATTCGCCGGTGTTTCATGCGGTATTTGTCTCGCTTCGGCATCTGAAATATTTGATTCCGTATATGCCCGATGCCACGCCTTATGCGCTGAATCAGGAACGGTTTCCGCTGCAGCCCGTCGGCGTAACGCTTGCCCGCACGTTCGACCAGCAGCTCAAAAAACTCGAAGGCCAGTTCGTCGTGCTTGATCTCGGCGAAAATCCGAACAAGATCGGCTTGCTGAAAACCTTCGATTACCCGATGCTGGAGTTGGTGACGAGCAAAGGGGAAAGCATGCTGTTCCATGCCGAACATGTCAAAACCGTTCATATGCCCTAGATGAAAAGGAGAAGCTGTCCCGGGAGGGGAAGCTTCTCCTGTTTCTTGTCTAGAATATGCTCCAGTCGAAGTGGGACGACATCGTCTCCAGCAAGTGGACGCCGGCGATGCTGTTGCCCTTGCCGTTCAGGGAAGGCCCTACGACGCCGATGCCGAAGCGGCCCGGGACCAGCGTCAGTATGCCGCCGGACACGCCGCTTTTCGCCGGCAAGCCCGCGCGGATGGCGAATTCCCCCGATGCGTTGTACATGCCGCAGGTGACCATAAACGTCTTGGCGATCTGCACGTAGCGGCGGGGAATCAGCTCGCGGCCGGAGATCGGATCCGTTCCGTCGAAAGCGAGGACAAGCGCCATGCGCGCCAGATTGCGGCAGGTCGTCTCAACCGCGCAATGCTTGAAGTAAACCTCCAGCACGTCCTCGACCTCGTCATTCTCCGACAACACGCCGTTATCCTTCAAGAAATACGCCAGCGACCGGTTGCGGTGGGCCGTCGCCGATTCGGAATGGTAGACCGCTTCGTTGTAGTCCAGCGTCGGGTCGTCCGCGACCTCGCGGAAAAAAGCCAGCACCCGGGAAAATTTATCGGCGGGCGTGGCGCCGTCGATCAAGGAAGTGACGGCGATGGCCCCCGCGTTAATCAGCGGGTTAAACGGCTTGCCGGGCTCGACGAGCTCGAGCTTCAGCATCGAGTTGAAATCGTCGCCGGTCGGCTCCATGCCGACTCGGGCGAAGACGCCCGTCTCGCCCTTGTCCTTGAGCGCAAGCAGCAGGGTGAACACCTTGGAGATGCTCTGCATCGTGAACGGCAGCCCGCAATCGCCCGCGAACACGGACGAACCATCGGCCGCGAGCACGCATACGCCCAGAGCGTCGGCAGGCGCTTTGGCAAGCTCCGGAATATAGGAAGCGACGCGGCCTTCCGCCGCTTTGCCGCGGCTGGCGTCCATCCATTGGGGCAGCCGCTCGCGGAGCGATTGCAATTGGGGGTCTGGGGACATGGCGGGAGCTCCTCTCTGAACGCATCGGTTTTTCCACCATTGTACAACATCGGCGCCGGGACGCCTATATCCCGCGCCGGATGCGTTCGGCCGCGACCATGACCAAACCTCCCTCGGGGAAGGGAGGTTTGCGGAAGGGACGGTTCAGATGAAGGGCTACACGCCCTCGGCGAACGACCGGATGGCGGCGACCAGTTCATCTGGCGTCTCCAGCATGCCCATGTGCCCGGCTTTGGCCAAACGAACGGCGCGTATATGCGGTCCGTCCGCCACGAAGGTGCGCTCCGGCGGCACGACGGCGTCCCGTTCGCCGGCGACAAGCAGGACGGGCACGGCGGCCTCGCGCAGCACCGCGCTCCGGTCCGGGCGCCGCTTCATGCCCTCAAGCGTGCGAACGGCTCCCTCCGGATTCGTCGCCCAACCGGCTTCGATCATCTCGCGGACCGTATCGGCCATCGATTCCCGGTGCTCCGGGGCAAACAGCTTGGGCACCAACTCTTCGACGTACGGGCGCAGCCCTTCCCCGCGAATGCGGGCGATGCCGCGATCCCGGTTCGCCTGCGCCTCGGGGCTGTCCGGCAGCGCCGTCGAATGGACGAGCCCGAATCCGCCCAGCACGCCGCTTCGGGTTTCGGCCAGCGCAAGCGCAGCGTACCCGCCCAGCGAATGGCCGAGCACGATCGGCCGGTCCAGCGCGAGCTTTTCGATTAATCGGGCCAGATCGCCGGCCAGTTCTTCCATCGAACAGCCGCCGTTCTGCGGCAAACCGGACGCGCCGTGACCGCGCAGATCGGGTGTGATGACGCGGAAATGACGCGCCAGCTCAGGCGCGGTTAACCGCCAGTAGGCGGAGCTGCCGCAAAACCCGTGAACGAGCACGAGAGGGCGGCCTTGGCCGAATTCGCCGTAAGCGAGCTCGAATCCGTCCATCGGCAGTTTGCGGTCTGCCAACGTTTTGCTTATGGTCATGATGATTTCCCCCATCTCCTTTCGGCGGATTACGGCAAATACGAATCGGGATTCACCGTTTTGCCGTTTTGATGAATTTCGTAGTGCAGATGCGGCCCTGTGCTGCGGCCCGTCGATCCGACGCGGCCGATTCGATCGCCTTTGGCGACGAGCGCTCCGGCCTCGGTCTCGATTGCGCTCAAGTGCATATAGAGCGTTCGCCATCCGTACCCGTGCTCCAGCAGCACGTAGTTTCCTTTCAGCCGGTCGCAGGCGGCCGCCAGCACCTTCCCGTCGGCGGCGGCGTAGACCGGATCGCCTGTCTTGCCCGCGATGTCGAGCCCGTTGTGAAAGGACGGCCGGTGATGGATCGGGTCTTTGCGGACCCCGTATCCGGAGGTGATCCGCCGACTGTCGGCCGGCCAAATATTGGGGGTGTGCCGATGCCGCTCCTGAATCGCGGCAGCCTCGTCGAGCTTTATGTTCATCCGGTTCCGGAGCCCGGCGGTTCGCCATTCGGCCGCGGCCTGCCCCCGCCGGATCTGGACGCTTCCGGCCCGTTCGGGCAGCGTCGGCAGCTCTTCCTCCGGCTTCTTAACCGGTTTGTTCCCGCTTGCAACCGGCGAATCGAGCCGAAGCGCGCTCCGGTCGAGCCGACTCTCGACCGGCACGGCCTGTTCCGCTTGCTTCGCGCCGATCGCGGACAGCGTCAGGCCGCCGAGCACGGCGACGGTCAAAACGCCGCTGCCCGCCCAGAGCCAGGTTCTGCTTACGGGCAAACGCGACATTTGCCGGCCGGAGCCGGGTATCCGCCCGAAGGCGGTGCGGTTGCCGAATCTTTGTCGACTCATATGAACACGCAAGACCATCCTGTCGTTATTTTTCGGTTAAACAAGCATCCGATCGGGCGGCTTCGGGACGCTCCCGGGCGATTCGCGAACCGGCCGATGCCCTCCGCCGACAAAGGGGAGCCGTTTCTTCTCAGCTTATCACGCTTTCGGAGATGCCACAATTCGCCACTTAGGGTGTCAATCCAACCGCGACTTTATACCGGCATCCCGCAAGGCCGCCCTGATCGGGCTCGTCCGGGCGCGTGGACGGCAGCCCCGGACGCGAGGTTCCGCCGCGAACGTTTCGTTTTCCTTCCCCGGAATGGTACAATGGACGCAGAGCGTGTGCGCTGGGCAGGCATGCGCCGATGGGAACGGAGGGGAGCTTACCTGTGGATTTGAACGTACCGGCGCCGGAGCATCTGGCGCATATGATCGAGGGAATCAAGAGCAAGCTGCGCGTCGCGACAGCCGCCTCCATCAAGGCGGAGCATTTCTCGCTGGACCACTACGCGGACATCAAGGACTTATACGATCTCGTCATGGGCAAGGAACGCTTCAGCATCAGCGAAATCGAAGCGTTGTGCGACGAGCTGAAACATCTGAAAGGATGAGCGGAAGGGACTTTCTCAAAAAGCTGGATGAGCGGGGACTGGCGGAATTTTTGCGGGAGTGGAGACAATCGCTGGCCAAGCCGGAAGAGATTGCGTACTTATGCGTCGGCACCGACCGGTCGACGGGCGACGCGCTGGGCCCGCTTGTCGGAAGCGGGCTTGCCGCCGCGGGAATCGGCCCTGTGATCGGCACGCTGGAAGCGCCCTGCGACGCGGACAATTTGTTGGACCGGTTGCGGGAGCTGCCGGAGGGCTATTCCGTCGTCGCGATCGACGCGTGTCTCGGCCATCCGTCGTCTGTCGGCAAATTCGTCGCGTACCGAGGGCCGCTGGAGCCCGGCCGGTCGCTCGGCCGCGGCTTTCCTCCGATCGGGGACTGCTCGGTGGCGGGTGTCGTCAACGCGGAAGGAGCGAAGCCTTACGCGGTGCTGCAGCAGACCTCGCTGTATCGGGTGATGGGCATGGCGGAGGCGATCGTGCGCGCCGTCGTCTCGGCGGTCAAAGATTAAGGGGACGGAGTTTTCCGGCGGTCCTGCCATAGAAACCGGTCGCCGATCCAGCCGATCAGCGCCCAGGATGCGATCGTCAGGGCATACAGCAGATAGGCGTTTACGGTGTGGATGTCCGAGAACGTCTCGATAATCCATACCGGCACGCTGAACATAAACAAATAAATATTGTCGGGATCGAGCCGCAGGTAGTTGGCCAGGCACAACAAAACGGCCAGCGCCGCGAACGCGATCGTCAGGGGGCGACGTCTCATGGGCGGAACGCTCCTTTTTTTGCATGGTTTGCGGATAGCGTTCCCGCGCCGGCCGCCCCTTATGCGAGCGGCTGAAGACAGGACGGATCGTCGAAGCCGACGCGGCCGACCGACGGATTCACGGGATAGGCGGTCATGCGTTCCCCCGGATAAGGCTTCAGCAGCGGGGCCAGGGCGGAAGCGTCCGTCACCCGCCGGTCCAGCCAGAGCGACTCCGCCTCCGGGGACAAGATAACCGGCATCCGGTCGTGGATCGGGGCGACCAGCTCGTTGGGCGCGGTCGTCAGGATCGTGCAGGTGTGAAGCTTGGCGCCGTCCGGCGATGTCCACGTCTCGTACAAGCCCGCCATCGCGAACAGTCCGCCGTCCTTCGGCAGAAACCGCAGGGGCTGCTTGCCGCCGCCCCGCTTGTCCCACTCGTAGAAGCCGTCGGCGGGGATCAGGCAGCGCCGGCGCGCAAGCGCATCCCGGAACGCCGGCTTCGCCGCCGCCGTCTCGGCCCGAGCGTTCAGCAGCCGGGAGCCGATCCGGGGGTCGTTCGCCCAGGAGGGAACGAGCCCCCAGCGCAGGGCGCCCAGCCGCCGGGTCCCCGAAGCGGTCTCGACGATCGCCGGAACTTGCTGGCCCGGAGCGATGTTGTACCGGGGCTCGTGCGGCCAGACGGCCACGTCGACGTCGAATCTTGCAAGCAGAACAGCCAGATCGGCCGCGAGCGTATATCTTCCGCACATGAGAATCCCTCCTTGTGTCGAAAAATTTATCTTCGCGCTTACATATTTCGAGTACGTTTTTAACGCGGCGTTCGTATAATGGGGAATATTCAACAACCACCCCGTATATCGAGGAAGTGAAGGGCATGCCAAGGTCTCGGCACCACAATCAGGCGAACGAAGACGGCCAGATTTACTGCTGTCTGCGCAACCGCATCGTCAAGCTGGACGAGAAGCAGAAGCAGGAGTATTGCGGGAAATGTCCGATGTTCCGGGACTGGCTCGAATCGGGCGTCGTCTGCGAATGGGAAGATGCCCGCGGCTTGCCGGACCCCCATATTGCAATCGATCCGGTCCAGGAGTTCAGGGACAACCAGAAGCGGAAAGTGCCTCTTGCGCGATCCGGTTAAGACAAGCCTACCACAATATCGGCAAAAAAGCAGGCGCCCCGTCCGGCCTACGGACGGGGCGCCTGCGCGCGCGTTGCGAAGACGCGCCGGCGGACGGATTCAGGATTCCAGCGAGGACCTCATTCGTTCCGCAGCGCCCGGACGCGGCGAGCCGACTTGGAGAAAGTTGCCGTCGCCCAGCAGGTTGGCGATTGCGGGCACCGCGAGACCCATGAAGACTAGCGCGTACAGGAACAGGCCGATGACGATTCCGGTCCCGATCTGCACCAGCGTATCGACGCCGGAATAGAGGAAGGCTGCGAAGGTGCCGGCCATAATGAACATCGCCGACACGATGACGCCTCCGGTCGAAGCCATCGCTTTGCGCATGGCCGCGGCCGTGCCGCCGGGCTCGTATTCTTCCCGGAAACGCGCCATGAGGAAGATCGAGTAATCGACTCCGAGCGCGACAAGAATCAGGAAGACGAAGAACGATACCGTCCAGGACAAGCCCGGATATCCGAGCCACTGGACAAAGATGTATTCGAGAAGGCCCATCGTCGCGAAATAGTTCAGGCCAAGCGACAGCAGGATGTACACGGGCGCGGACAGTGAGCGCAGCATCAGAGCGAGAATGACGAAGATTCCGGCGACAACCAGCAAGGCCGTGCGGACAAAGTCTTTTTCGGTGATGCCCTGCAGCTCGTGATATTGCGCGGTGACGCCGGACGCCTTCACGACGGCGCCTTCGATGCCGGCGGCCGAGAGGCTTTGCCGGACGGCCGAGCGGATCTCGTCGACGTAGGACATCGCCTCGGCCGAGTACGGGTTGATCGCCAGCACGACCTCGATTTTCGTCGTTTTGCCGTCCGGCGACATGTAAAAGTCGAGCGCCGCTTTCATCTGCTCGGACTCGAGTGCGCTTGCCGGCAGATACCAGCCTTCGATCTGGCGGCTGCCTTGCTCCGCGATGCCGCCTTGCGCCTCCAGAACTTGACCGAGGCCGCCGTCCATTTGCTTCAGCGCCCCGGCCGCTTCCCGCAGGCCGCCCGCCATCCCGCCGAGCTTGCCCGTCATCTCGGCGACGCCGGACGACGCTTGGCGCTGGGCGTCGGCCATTTGGCCGAGGCCGTCCGCCGCGGCGGACACGCCGGGAGCGATCCGGGACAGACCGTCCTGAAGCTGCCGCAGCCCTTGCGCGGATTGCTCCAGTCCGGCGGCGAGGCCGCGCTGTTTGGCGACCAGTGCCTGGTAGCCGGGATCGGCTGCGAGCTCCGGGAAGCTGGTGGCCAAGGAATCGAGATCCGCGGCCATCGATTGCGCGACGCCGTGGAGCTGCCCGGCCCCGTCGGCCGATTGCTTCGCCGCGGCCTCCAGGCTCCGCAGTCCCGATGCGGCTTGCCGCAGGCCGTTCTGTGCGCCGTCGGCTTCGCGGGCCAGCCGCTCCAGTCCTTGCTGAAGCTGCCGGATGCCGCCGATGCCGTTCTCGGTCTGCGCCGCCGCATCCTCAAGACCGGCCGACACCTTGCTTATGCCGTCGCGGATGTCCGCCAGTCCTTCGTTGGTTTTGGCCAATTGATCGGAAACCGTAAGCTCGCGTATGCGTTCGCCCAGCGGCCTCGAGACGCTGCGGACCTCCTTCACGGCGGAGATCCGCGAAGCGGCGTCGCTCGCTTCCTCGATGGCGGCGATGCCTTCGGGCGTGCGGAGCGACTTGTCGGCCTGAACGGCTATCGTGACGGGGAACACTTCGCCGGCAGAGAACTTCTCTTCGATTTTGCGGAAGCCGACGACGGAGCCGAGCTTGGGATCGATCTCGGCCAGATCGTCGAAGGAGCGCTTGCCGTCGAACAGCAGCGTCAGCGGGCTGAGCGCCAGAACCGTCGCGAGCAGCACGGCGAGCGGACGTTTGGCTACGAGGCTGCCCATGCGCCCCCACAGCTTCGACTCGCCGTGGCTCGCACCCGAGCCGATGCGCGCCGGCCAGAACATCCGCGGACCGAGTATAAGCATCAGGGCGGGAGCGAGGGTCAAGGCGGCGAGCAGCGTCGCGGCCATGCCGACGGCGACGCCGACGGCCGACTGGTACAGCCCGAATTGAGCGAAGCCGATCAGGAAAAACGCGATCAACACCGTGCTGGCGGAGTAAACGACGGTTTTGCCGACGGTGCGCATCGTGCGGATCAGCGCTTCGAGACGATCCGGCGCGCGACCGAGCTCCTCGCGGAACCGGTGGATCATCAAAATGCAATAGTCGGTGCCCGCGCCGAACAAAACGGCGATCAGGAACGATTGGGTGAAGCTCGATACCGGGAGTCCCCAGGTCGCCGCAAGCCCGACGATACCCGCCGACAGCAGGAAAGAGAGGGCGATCGTCACAAGCGGCACAAAAGGAGCGACCGGCGACCGGAACACGGCGAGCAGAATGCCGAGCACGAGCACGACGGTCAATATCTCGGTCTTCTTCAATCCTTCTTCGGAGGATTGCATGTATTCCAGCGAGATAGGGGCGCTGCCGGTCAGATGGACGGACAGCCCCTGGGGAGCGTCCCCGATTTCCTTCTGAAGCGCCCGAACGGTATCCTGGGTGGCCGGATCGTAATCGGGCTTCGGCAGGTCAACGGTCATCAGCATCGTGGTGCCGTCGCCGCTGATGAACTTCGCTTCCATCTCCGGCCGGTCGAAGGCGGTGAGGACGCTGACGATGCCAAGCTCATCCTTGCGCCGCAGCCATTCGTCCGATTTGGCTCTCAGCCAGTCCTTGTCGCCCGGCAGAAGACCTCCGTCCCGGCTGATGACGACCGCGGCGCTCGACGCCGCTTCGGAATCCGGGTTAAGCTGCCTGAGAACAGCCCGGGCCGCCGCCGATTCGGAATCGGCGGGCATCATCGTATTCTCTTGCCTGCGCACCGTATCCTGGATGGACGGGAAGACCAGCGTCGCCGTTCCGGCTGCGAGCACCCAGACGACGACCACCATCCAGCGGTACCGGGCGATCACGTTCCACCATCGTTCCATGCGGTTCTCTCCTCCTTGATGCCGCGGCCCGCTGCCGAGTCGCGGCGGGACGTTGTTTTATCGTTTCCCTGAACTTGTTATAACCCAATAAGTGACCGTAGGTCAATATTTGTTTTGTTTGATAATACTAATTTATTTTCAAAAATGGAGAGGTTCATAGACAAAATAATGACCGATGGTCAAAACCGTCGGTTTACCCCGGCGGCAGCCATGCTGTACAATAATAGCGACTGCGGCCCATCGGGAGGGAGAACCGAATCATGAACCGGGAACAAAAAAAGCTGGAAACCCGTTCGCGGCTGATCGAAGCGGCTCTTCATCTGTTTGCGGAGCAAGGCTTCGAAGCGACGACGGTAGCCCAGATTACAGAGCGGGCCGGCGTAGCCAAAGGCACTTTTTTTAATTATTTCGACAACAAAGAAGACGTGCTGTGCGAACAAACCCAGGATTGGGCGCATGAAGAGATTCTGAAGGTGATCGGAAAGCCGGGGCCGCTGATTCCGAGGCTGCGGGGGCTCCTTCAGTTGATCGCCCAGCGCATTTATTTCACGAAGCCGATCTCCAAAGCCTTGATACAAGGATGGTTGGGGACGGGCAAGGCCGCCCGGATCTTCGAGGAGGGCAACCGGGAGATGTTGTCCGCGATCGCGGCCGTCATGCGCGAAGGACAGGAGCGGGGAGACATATCGGCGAAGCTGCCGCCGGAACTTCTTGCGGAACTGGCGCTCCAGACGTTTTACGGCGTTCTCCTGTTATGGGCTTCTTCCGACGAGCCGGACGAGACGCTGGCGGAACGTCTTTCGGTTTCTTTCGATTTTTTCTTTCAAGGCCTCTCTCCAGAGACGAAAGGTTGAGATTGTCCGATGAATATCGCATTTTTCCTGCTTCCCAAACAAGAAGTCGCTTACGTGTCGGAGCGGGCCACGCTGCGGCAGACGATCGAAAAGATGGAGCATCACCGTTTCACGGCCGTTCCGGTGCTGACGGACACCGGCGAGTACGTCGCGACCGTCACCGAAGGCGATCTGCTCTGGTATATGAAGGATCATCCGGAAGTGAATTTCGACAACGTGCATCAGAAGAAACTGTCGGATGTGCCGCTGCGCATGCGCGTGCAGCCGGTGCGGATCGACTCGCAAATCTCGGATCTGATCAGTCTGGCCAAAGTGCAAAACTTCGTGCCGGTAGTCGACGACCAGAACAAGTTTATCGGCATCGTGCGGCGCAGCGATATTTTGGACTATTGCGCGGATATGCTGAGGGAATTGCAGCCGCATGGACGCGGCGCATCGACCGAAACGTGACGGCTGAGTCCGGGCCGCATTGTCCTCCATAGGGCCTCATTAACAAAACGACGGTTCCCGTAATGGGAACCGTCGTTGTCTGTACCGCTAAGAACGCTTGCTTACGTCGAAATATCTTGTTGACGGGTCGCTTCAATTCGGGTTGGCCGGACATATTCTCCCTCGCGGATTCCCGTGTTGGCCTTTACCGCCACCTCGGTAAAACGCTTCAGATCATGCTCGCGGGACAGAATAGTCCCCAAGTAGGCGCCGATGAAGCCGAGCGGCACGGAGATGATGGCCGGGTTCGTGAGCGTGAAGAACGGTTCGCCTACGAGGATAGCGGCGCCTTCAACCGGCGAGAATACGTTCGGGCTGAAAAATACGATGATTAAAGAAGAGATCAATCCGGAGAGCATCCCTGTAATCGCCCCTGCCGTGTTAAATCGCCGCCAATAGATCGTACACAAGATAACCGGCAAATTGGCGCTGGCCGCAACGCAAAAAGCGAGGGAAACCAGGAAGGCTACGTTCATTTTCTGCGCAACCAAAGCAATCAGGATGGAGACGACGGACACTCCCAGAGATGCGTATTTGGCCGCCAGCATTTGTTGCTTTTCGCTTGCCTTGCCTTTTTTGATAATTTGGCTGTAGATGTCGTGGGCGAATGCCGAGGCGCCCGATAGAACGAGTCCGGCAACAACGGCAAGGATGGTTGCGAATGCGACGGCCGAGACAAACGACATCAGGAAATCCCCGCCCAACGCTTCGGCGAGCAGAGGGGCCGCCATATTGCCCGCCGCATTTTGTTCTTTGATCTTTTCAGCGCCGACAAAAGCGGCTGCTCCGAATCCCAGAAAGATCGTCAAAATATAGAAGATCCCGATGATCCAGGTTGCCGTGTTGACCGAGCTTCTGGCGGTTTTTGCGTCTTTTACGGTGAAAAAGCGCATCAGAATATGCGGCAGTCCTGCGGTTCCGAGGACAAGGGCGATCATCAACGAAAGCGTATCCAAAGGATCTTTATATTTGACGCCCGGATTTAAATAGTCGGCGCCTAATGGAGTAACCGCTTTCATTTCCCGGAACATGGACAACAGATTAAAATCGAATTTGGCCAAGACCAGAAAAGAGATGACGACCGTTCCGGCCATCAACAAGACCGCTTTTATAATCTGTACCCAACTTGTTGCGATCATTCCGCCAAAGATGACGTAAATCGTCATCATGACGCCTACAATTAAGACGGCAAGCCAATAATCGATATGGAATAACAACTGAATGAGCGCACCTGCGCCGACCAACTGGGCGATCATGTAAAAGATCACGATCATAATGGTGTTAACGGCCGCTACTCCCCGCACTTTCTTCGCATCGAATCTGGCGCTGATCATATCGGCAAGCGTATATTTGCCGAGATTTCTTAAAGGCTCCGCCACCAGGAACAGCACCACCAAGTAGGCGATCAAAAATCCGATGCTGTAAAAAAATCCGTCAAATCCGCTTAGAGCAATCATCCCCGCGATGCCGAGAAAGGATGCGGCGGACAAATAATCGCCCGCGATGGCCAAGCCGTTCTGCCAACCGGTCAGACCGCCGCCGGCCGTATAAAATTCGTTTGTGGTTCGGGTTTGCTTAGCCGCGATATAAGTTACGACCAGAGTAATGGCGACGATGCTTAAAAACAGGATGATGACCGTTGCATTCATTTTGCTTGTTCTCCTTTTTCGGTAAATTCGGTCAGAACTTCTTCGGCTAAGCGGTCAAAGGATGCGGCTTTCTTGACATAGACCGTGCAGAGAATCCAAGTCATGATGAACTGGGCGATGGCGAACAGCCAAGCCCATGAAATATCTCCGATGGCCGGCTGATTCAGAATCTTGGTATACGATGTGAGAATCGGGAGCGTGAAGTAGAAGGCGAGAAAGAGTAGGGTCAGGGGGACGATCAGTTTTTTCTTGGAGGAGATTAATTGCCTGAACTTGCTGCTGGCCGCAATCGCTTCATAATCCAAGCCTGCGTTTTTTTCACCGCTTTTTCGTTGGAGGTCTTGCCCCATTCGGTTCACTCCTCTTCGTTCGATCTCCCAATTATTGTAAGTAAAAACAATCGGGTTGTCAACATAATATTGAGATGATTCAGAATAGGGGCGCGGAAACGGCGATCCTTTGTTAACGCGCGGCATGCCTCGTGCCCCGCCCGAAGCCCGGCGAGTCGTTCAGCCTTAAAAAAACAGTTGAATCTTGTCGAAAACGCCCGTACACTAAAGCAAGAAAGCGAAAGTCGCAACGGGACGGCGAACAAGGCGGCGCATAAGGAGAAAAAGGAGGGCGGGACGCGACAGCCGCTGACGACCGGGAACCGGAGGAGAGGAAAGGGGCGCCCAAAAGAACGGCTTCGTATGCCGAATACAAGGAAAATAATTCATAATAACATTGAATTTTTGCACAAATCTAAATTTATACCGGGGGACGATTATGAATACGCAAACATCCAATAATCATCAGGCCCCTCGCGGCGATCATCCGGAACGGTTCAGCTCGGTCGGATTTATCGTGGCGGCGATCGGCAGTTCGGTCGGACTGGGCAATATGTGGAAATTCCCTTACATCACCGGCGAATATGGCGGCGGCGCGTTTTTTCTGTTGTTTATTGTCAGTCTGATCCTGATCGGCTTGCCCATTCTGCTGGCGGAGATGACGATCGGCCGGGGCGGCCGGGGCGATTCGGCGACGGCGATGTTCAACCTGACCGGAAGCAAATACTGGCGTTTGTTCGGGCTGATGTCCGTGCTGTGCGCCTTCGTGATCATGTCCTATTATACGGTAGTGGCCGGATGGACGCTGCATTACACGGTGGAGTCGTTCGCGGGCGTGTTGTTTCGCGGCGGCGACGATTTCCGCGGCAAGTTCGAGACGTTTGCGGGAAGCTACTGGCCGGTGCTCTGGCAAGTCGTCGTCATGGCGGGCTGCGCCTGGATCATCGCCAAGGGCGTGTCCGGCGGCATCGAGCGGTTCAATAAAATTTTGATGCCCGGTTTTCTGCTGATTCTGCTGTTGCTGATGGTTCGTTCCCTGACGCTGCCCGGCGCGGGCGAAGGGGTTCAATTTTTTCTGTGGCCGGATTTCGGCAAGCTGAGCGCGGAGTCGGTGCTGGTGGCGCTCGGGCACGCCTTTTTTTCGCTGTCGCTGGGCATGGGCTGCATGCTGACGTACGGCTCGTACGTCAGCCGGAAGCAATCGCTGGGGGTGGCGACGGTGGCCGTCGGCATCGGCGATTTGCTGTACGCGTTTATTGCCGGGCTGGTCATCTTTCCGACGGTTTTCTCTTACGGTCTGGAACCCGGCGAAGGGGTGGGACTGGCCTTTATGGCGCTGCCGGCGGCGTTCGCGCAGATGCCGTTCGGTTCTCTGTTCGGCGGCCTGTTCTTCCTGCTGCTGGCGATCGCCGCGGTGACGTCGGCTGTGTCGATTATCGAAGTGCCCGTCGCCTATGCGATGAACAATTGGAAGTGGAGCCGGAAAAAAGCTGCGTATGTGCTTTCTGCGGTTTGTCTGCTGTTCGGCATTCCGGCGGCGTTGTCCGTCGGCGGCGTATTCGGCGGTTTTCAGCCCGGAGGCAAAACGCTGTTCGACTGGTACGATTTCACCGCCGCTTACGTATTGATGCCGCTCGGCGGTCTGGTCGTATCGCTGTTCACCGGTTACGCGTGGAAACGGGCCAAAGAGGAAGCCGGACTGTCCGGTTTCTGGAACGGCGTCTGGATGTTTCTGATGAAGCTGGTGTCGCCGATTCTGATCGTGCTGGTCTTTTTGTATTCGGTCGGCATCATCTGAGGCGCGGGAATGCCGCGTCGGCTAGAGCTCCTTTGCGGAGCTCTTTTTTTATGGAGAAACGGAACGCAAGCGATCGCCGCGGCGGAAACCGACCAACCGCCGAATCGCGCAGGACCGATGTTCAACGCCTCGCCGATCCGTTATGATGGGAGTGTATTCTAGGTATTTGTCCAGAGGGAGAGCGGCCGTGATCGGATTGCCCGACTATGAAACGATCGAGCTGCTGCACGAAAGCAGCAAATCGCTGATATACCGCGCTCGCCATCGGGAGACGCGGCGCAATCGAATTGTCAAGATGCTGAAGCTGGGCGCGCGAAGCGCGGATGCGGCCCGTCTGCGGAGGGAGTACGACATCGCCCGCAGCCTGGAGATCGAGGGTGTGGTCAGGCCCGCCGAGTTCAGGGAATCGGCTAACGTGTCCTATCTCATCGTCGACGACTTCGGCGGCGAGTCGCTGCATCGGATGCTGAAGCGCTGCGGCCGTCTGACGCTTCCCGTCTTTCTCGACATGGCCGCGCAGCTGGCGCGCATCATCGGCCGTCTGCATCGCCATAAGGTCGTGCACAAGGATATCAACCCCCAAAACATCATCGTTCATCCCGAGACGCTGGAAGTGAAGCTGACGGGCTTCGGCGTCGCGTCGGTGCTTCTCAGTGAGCACCAAGATCCGGTGCCGCCCGAGCTTCCGGCGGGCACGCTGACGCATATGTCTCCGGAGCAGACGGGCCGCATCAGCCGCGTTGTCGATTACCGGAGCGATTTTTATTCGCTTGGCGCCACCTTCTACGAGATGCTGACGGGCAGGCTGCCGTTCGCCGAGTGCGATTCGATCGGCCTGATCCACGCGCATATCGCCAAGCAGCCGCTGCCGCCGCACCAGCTCGCGCCCGGCGTGCCGCAAGTCGTGTCCGATATCGTCATGAAATGCATGGCGAAGACGGCGGAGGAACGCTATCAAAGCGCGTTCGGCCTGGAGGCCGACCTCGAACGGTGCCGCCGGTCGCTTCGCGAAGCGGGTTCCGTCGAGCCGTTCCCCATCGGCGAGCGGGACCGGAAAGATATTTTCGCCATCCCGCAGAAGCTCTACGGACGGGATGGCGAATGGGCGGAGCTGCAGGCCGCTTATGCGCGCGCCGCCTCGGGCTCGTTCGCGTGCGTCCTGATCTCGGGAACGGCCGGCGCCGGCAAATCGAGTCTGGCGATGGAATTGAAGCGGGCCGCCTCGGGCGGGTTGTTCGTCTCCGGCAAGTTCGACCCGTTTCGGCGCGACGTTCCTTACAGCGGATGGACATCCGCCCTGCAGCAGTGGGTGCGGCAATTGCTCGCCGGCGGGGAGGAGCAGCTTGCGGTTTGGCGCGCCAAGCTGACGGAGCTCGCCGTATCCAGCGGGCAGGCGCTCACCGGGCTGATTCCCGAGCTGGAGCTGGTGATCGGCAAGCAGCCGGACGCGGAACGCCTTCCCGCGGCCGAGAACAGGCATCGGCTGCATGACATGTTCCGCAGCCTTCTGGAACGGATCGCGACGCGGGAGAAACCTCTCGTCCTGCTGCTGGACGACATCCATTGGGCCGACGACGGCTCCCTGGAGCTGCTGGGCGAACTGGCGAAGGAGTCGCCGGTCGGGTCCTTTTTGCTTGCCGCAACTTACCGGACGGAGGAGGCCGGCGACCATCCGCTCCTGTCCGGACTCGTGCCGGAGCTGCTTCAAGTCCCCGCCTGTTCGTGGATCGCGCTGGGGCGGCTCGCTGCCGAAGATATCGCCAGACTTCTCGCCGAGACGATGCGGACCGAGCTGGAGGGCTGCCGCGAATTGGCGGCGATTGTCGCGGACAAGACCGGGGGCAATCCCTTTTTCGTGAAGCAGTTTCTGGAAGTGATGCACGACCGGGGACTTGTCCGGTTTCATTACGAACGCGAATGCTGGGAGTGGGATTCCGAATCGCTGGAGGCGATGAACCTCTCCGATCACGTGATCCGTCTCATCGGGGAGAAGCTGGAGCGGCTGTCGCCCGAGGCGCGCCATCTGCTGCAAGCGGCCGCCTGTATCGGCTACGAGTTTTCTTCGGCGCATGTTGCGGCCCTGACGCGTATGCGGGAGAGCGAAGCGCAGACGCTGCTTCGCGACGCGGTGCGGCTGCGGTTGATCGCGCCCGCAGGGACGGGCTTCGGCCTCGCGGGAGCCGAGCCGCCCGGGCATTCCGCGGGAGCCGCGACCGAACGCTCGGCTGAGTACCGGTTTTTGCACGACCGAATCCGCGAGTATTGCTACCACCGGAATCCGGATGCGGTCGCCCGCTCTTACCGTCTGGCGGCGGGATGGCTTTTGCTGAAGGAATGGAACCGGGCGGAAGCCATCGACGACCGCCTGTTCGAGATCGTGAATCATCTGAATGCCGGACGGGAATGGATTCACGACGAGAGCGAGCGTCTTCGGCTTGCCGGGCTGAACCTGGAAGCCGGACTGAAGGCCAAAAGCGCCACCGCTTATCCGTCGGCCGCCGAATATTTGCGCGCCGGGATCGCTTGTCTGGACGAACGCGCCTGGGACGAGCATTTCGACCTCGCCTTCTCGCTTCATTTGAGTTATATGGAGGCCGCTTATTTATCGGGGAACTTCGAGCAGGCGGAGAGATGGTTCTCGTATCTGCTCGGCAGGGCGCGTAATCCGCAGGAGAGAGCGAACGTATACAACATCATGATTGTCATGTGCTTGCATAGAGGCTTGCACGAGCAGGCGGTCCGGATCGGGATGGAAGGGCTGGCGGCGTTCGGCGTCCGGCTGCCGAGGCGGGTGCGCCGGCGGCATGTATGGAAGGGGCTGCTCGCTACCCGCAGAAATTGGCTGTCCGCTCCGGCCCAGTCCATATTGCAGCTCCCGGTGATGACCGATCCGGAAATCAAAGCGCTCGCCAGTCTGATGCTGCACGCAAGCACGCCGAGCTATTTCGTCAATCCGGATTTGTACCTGCTCCTGATGATGAACATGATCGGATTGACTTTGAAGCACGGCCTGTCCGCGGAATCGGCGAACGCGTTTAACGCCTTGGGCATGCTGCTCGGTTCGGGGCTGGGGCAGTACCGCCAGGGCGAAGCGTACGGAATGCTCAGCCTGAAGCTGAACGAGCGTTATCCGAGCAGGATGCTGGACAGCAAGATTCACTTCGCCTTCGGCGCTTTTATCAACCATTGGACCCGGCATATCGAGACCAGCATCCCGTATCTGTGGCGTTCCTATCACACGGGGATACAGTCCGGGGACGTCGTATTTGCCGGGTACGCGATCACCTATATTTTGCTGATGCTGGAATTCAAGGGCGTGCCGCTGGAAGAGCTGCGCGAATTTATCGGCAGCCACAAGCCGTTTCTCCGGCGTATCCAAAACAGCGAGACGCTCCATATGATGGACGTGCTCGACCGGTACGTGCGCCATCTGGAATCGGACGGCCCCGGCTTGCAGCCGGAGCGGGACGAAGGAGACGAATCGGCTCTGGCTAACGAACTGGAGAAGCTGTGCAATCAGATCGTCCTTCAAGTGTTTCATATAAAAAAAGCGATGCTGCACTATTTGTTCGGCCGTTACGAGGACGCTTGGCGGAGTTCGCTGGAATCCGGCAAGCGGATAGGGGCGAGCCACTGCCTGTTTCACGTGCCGGAGCATTATTTTTATGAAGGCCTGATCGCTGCCGAGCTGCTCGGGCAAGCCGGCCCCGCCCGGAAGCCCGGCCTTGTCCTCCGGCTGCGGCGCGTTCGGCGCAAGCTTCGGCGGTGGGCGGCGTTCGCGCCGGACAATTACGAGCACATGTCTGCGCTTGTCGAGGCCGAGTGGATGCGCCTGCGGAACGACGACCGAAGGGCGGTCGACGCTTACGAGCGGGCGATTGCGAGCGCAAGGCGCGGGGGGTTCACGCAGGCCGAAGCGATCGCTTGCGAGCGCGCGGCGCTCTATTATGCGCAGCTCGGACGGCAGCGGCTGGCCCGCGATGCGATGGAAGCGGCGGTCCGGGCGTACGACCGGTGGGGCGCGCGCGCCAAGACGCGGCAGCTTGCCCGGACATACCCGCAGCTCGTCCCCGCCTTGCCCGCGTCCGGACGGGAGCAAGGGGCTTTCGCTCACACGAACTTGTACTCCTCGCCCGGTCTGGACTTGAAGGCGATCATCCGGACGTCGCAGGCGATCTCGGGCGAGATCGTGCTGGAGCGGCTGCTGCAAAAGCTGATGGGCGTACTTATGCAGACGGCGGGCGCCGAACGCGGGCTGCTGATTCTGAAGGAGGACGACGGCTACCATATCGAAGCCGAAGGCAGAGCGAGCCCGGACGGCTGGAGTTCCGGCGGCCGGCCGTCCGACACTGCGGGCACGGTGTCGGTGTTGCTGTCCCGTCCGCTTGAGGACGAGAACAATATCCCGAAGTCGCTGATTCATTACGTGATGCGCACGATGGAACCCGTCACGCTGGATTACGCTTCGCAGGACGGGTTGTTCACGGGAGACCCGTACGTGAGGCGGACCGGCTTGAAGTCGGCCTGCTGCGTGCCGGTCGTGCATCAGGGCCAATTAACCGCCCTGATGTATTTGGAGAACAATCTGGCTACGCACGCGTTTACGGCCGAACGCCAGTCGCTGATCGGCATAATCGCGGCGCAGGCGGCCATTTCCATTCGCAACGCGAGATTGTATACCGAGATGGAAAAGCGGGTCAACGAGCGGACGGACGAAATCATCCGGATGGAGGAATCCAGAAGAAATCTGTTCGCCAATATCTCCCATGACCTCGGGACGCCGCTCACTTCGATACAGGGGTACGTGGAGGCGATTCTGGACGGCGTCGTGGACGATCCGGAGGCGCGCCGCAAATATTTGAAGATCGTTCTTGCCCGGGTTCAAGGGATTCGCCGCCTGATCAAAGATTTGTTCCAGCTCAGCAAAATGGAGACGCGGCAGCTGCATTTCAACCGCAAAGCCGTTCCGGCGGCGGAGATGATCCGCGAGATGTTCCAGAAGCACGAGCTGGACACGTTGGAGGCGGGAGTCGGCTACCGCCTCGACATCGACGAGTCGCTGGACGGTGTCCAGGTGGTTGCGGACGAGCAGCGCATCGGCCAAGTGTACGACAATCTGCTCTACAATGCGCTTCGATACACACCTTCGGGCGGGCAGATTAGGGTTTCGGCCAGGCTGGAGGCTGACGGGGAATACGTGCTGATTCAGGTCGCGGATACGGGCAGCGGCATAGCGGCTCATGATTTGCCGCATATTTTCGAGAGATTTTACCGGGGGTCGAAATCCCGCGGCACCGCCGAAGGAGGGGGCAGCGGACTCGGATTGGCGATCGCGCGGGAGATCGTCACGCTGCACGACGGAGAAATCTGGGCCGAAAGTGAACCGGGGCAAGGCAGCGTCTTTTATTTTACCTTGCCCGTGCGGAAGCGCCCGGGTCAATCGGCCGCGGTCGAGAATTTATAGCCGACGCCGCGGACCGTCAATATGTATTTCGGATTGGCGGGAGTAGGTTCGATTTTTTTGCGCAGGTTGCTGATATGTACCATAACCGTTCGGGTATCGCCCATATGATCGGCGCCCCATATCAGGTCGAACAGCTCGTCGATGGAAAATACCCGCCCCGGCTGCTCCGCCATTTTGACGACGAGGCTGAATTCGGTCGCGGACAAGGGAACCGTCTGTCCGCCGATTTTCACTTCGTGCGCGGACAAGTCGACCGTCAGATCTCCGAAGACGAGCGTCTTCGGCCGATTGTGCCCCGGGAGCATCGATTGCCGCCGAAGCTGCGCTTTGACGCGGGCGACCAGCTCGCCGGGGCTGAACGGCTTCGTGATGTAGTCGTCTCCGCCGACGGTCAGCCCGACGATTTTGTCGGTATCTTCCGCTTTGCAACTGACGAAAATAACGGGGACGTTGGTCCATTTGCGGATTTGCCGGCACAGCTCCAAGCCGTCCGCGCCCGGCATCAAAATGTCCAGGATAATCAGATCGGGACAGAAGGACCGGATCTGCTCTTCGATATATTGTCCGTTCGGAGCGGTGTATACTTCGTATTGTTCTCTCGTCAGATACAGGCGTATCAGCTCGCTGATCTCCGGTTCGTCGTCGATGACAAGAATTCGTTCCCGAGCCATATGACGCACCTCCTATTTTTGCAATTCGACAAGAGGCGGAGGTTTCCTCTTTTCCGGCAAAAAGCGCGAAAGCGGGGACCGGAATCCCCGCTTCGCGACGTTGGCGTTTACGCTTCGTTGCGGCTGCGTCCGCCCAATCCGGCCAGGCCGATCAAGCCGAGCAGGCCGAGCCAGCCCCAGTTCCGGTTGCGCGTCGTGTCGGTTGCCGCTCTCACCGTATTGGCCGTGTAATTCCCGGTTTCGCGAACCCCTTCTCTGACGGCTTCTCCCGCCCGGGCAAACGGACGGCCGCTGTCATTCCTGTCGCCGTTGTTGAAGATGTCGTACCCGTACGTGTTGCGGTCGCGTAACCCGTCCGTGGCAGGCGAAGCGGCCGGATTCATGGCAGACGGCGATGCGACCGGAGTCGGGCTTGCCGCCGTATTGTTGGCCGCCGTGCCGGCCGCGTAAGCGGAACCGCTGCCGAGGGCGCATGCCAACGCAATTGCAGTGACAGTTGCACGTTTCTTCATTCGAGCATCTCCTTTTGACGTATAGGGATGAATGTAGCATCAGCGTTTTTAGATTGCCCGCAACTCCCGCTTGATACCGTGCCAAATCAAGATGGATTGTGATACGATGTAGGAATGGAAGCAAGATGCGGAAAGGACGTCTGCGATGGCCGAATCGTTGAACGGATGGAACAAAATTCATCAGGATGTGCTGCAGGAGAGAATCGTCCCGATCCGGACGATCGAAGAAAGCGAGACGGAAAGCTACGAGATCGTAAAGGATAAGGAAACCGGAGAACATTACCTCAGGTATTATTACATGCACCTGAATATTGCGGACGGTTCCCGCGAGCATTACAACCAGTTGCTGCCGCTTGATTCGGACGACGTGATCGGCATCATGTTCGGCGAGCAGCCTTACCGGTATCCGGAGCATTGGCGCAAGAAGTTTTTGCGCAACGGCCCCGAAGGCTATTACGTCTGGTTTGATCCGGGCGAAGATCCCGACCGAACCGAAGACGAGGCATACGGACGATGGCTGGCCGAACGTCTGTCCTCGTTCAAGCGGGACGGCCGGTTCGATCCCGAATCGGTGCAGAAGCTGCTCGATGAAATCGAACGGCGGGGGCGCCAAGATTAAGCGGGGCGGGGGATGAGAGATGGAGACGGATACGGCCTGGCGCGCCGGCGCATTCGGCCCGGCCGAAGCGGTCGTCCTGTTTGACGGGGAATGCTCCTTCTGCCATTCGGCGGTGCGGTTTTTGTACAAGCGCGATCCGGAGGGCAAGCTAAGGTACTGCTCCCTGCAATCGAAAGCCGCCGCACGGCTACTTCGGAGCGCGGGGATCGAAGCGAATTCGGCGCCCGACTCGTTTGCGCTGCTGCTGCGGGACGGCCGCGTTTATTGGAGGTCGGAGGCGGCGCTGCGCACGGCGCGGCTGCTGGGAGGAGCGTGGCGGGCGGCCTTCGCGCTGCGGGCGGTCCCGAAGCCTGTCCGGGACCGGGCTTACGATTGGTTCGCGCGCCGCAGACGGCGCTGGTTCGGCGGGCCGCAAGCCTGCTCGCTGCCGCCGGCGGAGCTGCGGGAGCGCATCATCGGCGATTAAATTGGAGGGTAGGGATAACGATGTCGGACGATCTCATGGAGGCGAGGGACGGAGGCCGCACGGCCGTTGTCGCCGGAGGAAGCGGGCTCGTCGGACGGGAGTTGATTCGAGGCCTGCTGGACGACCCCGTATACGGCCGGGTGGTGGCGCTGCTCAGGCGGAGGATGGACGTTCAGCATCCGAAGCTGGAGCAGCGGCTCGTCGACTTCGGCCGTCCGGACACGTATGCGGACAGCTTGTCCGGGGCGCACGACGTCTTTTGCTGCCTGGGCACGACCATCCGAAAGGCAGGCTCTCAGGAAGCGTTCCGGCTGGTGGATGAGAAATTCCGTTGACGCTCGCCGGGTTCGCCCGCGAGGCCGGCGCGGAAACATTTCTGATCGTGTCGGCGATGGGGGCGAATCCCTCCTCCCGAATGTTCTACAATCGGGTGAAAGGAACGGTCGAGCGAGAGCTGCGGAGGATCGGTCTGCCCCGGACGTATGTGTTCCGTCCGTCCCTGCTGCTGGGCCGGCGGGAAGAATTCAGAGCGGGCGAGCGGGTCGCCGTGGCGCTTGCGCCCCTGCTGAGCCCGCTGCTGACCGGGCCGTTCGCGAAGTATCGGCCGATCGCCGCGGCGGATGTCGCAACCGCGATGCGGCTAGCGGCCCGGTCGCAACGGCAGGACGAAGGCGATTGGACCGTCTTCGAGTCGGACGCGATCGCGCGGCTGGCGAGATCCGGCGGTTAAGCGCCGTCAGCCGCCGAAGCTCTCCCGGAACGCGCGGCACAGCCGTTGGGCGTCGATGCCCCAGAGCGCGGCGATATCGGGGCCGACCTCGCGGTCCCACCAGTCGCACAGCGCCTTGCGGTTGCTGCCGTTTTCGTGAATCCACAGCAGATTCGCCTTAACCCGCTCGCAGTAAAGGGTTTCGGCGGACTCCAGTTTGTCTTGGGGAACCCAGAGCTTGAGCCGTTTTACGGTCCGGTACAGCTCTTTGGCGCAAGCCCGGCGGATTCCCCGCGCGCTCGGCAGCGGCTTCCGGTATTGCTCTTGTGTGTACGGATTCAGCGTGATCCTCTCCTGTCGGTCGCCCGATGATCACGGGCTTTCGTACAGCGTATGCGGCGGAAGGGCAAGCGGTTCGCGCTCCGATGCCGAGGACAGGCAACGTTCCCGGTTGCGGAAAAATGGTTTTGCCTTTCGGCCGGTCGGATGGTATGATCGAAGTATTTTAGGATACAAGAAAAAGAAAATCGCGGCGTTTTATGTCGATTTTAGTACGCCGACGGTTCTGCGCCGGTCTTCGTCGGAGACTGGCAACGCCGTCAATTCCATGGGACTTGCATAAGCAGGAGGATTCGGGAACATGCAGCACCACAACCAGAAAATACTGGACTGCACCATTCGGGACGGGGGTCTTGTCAACAACTGGGATTTCAGCGTGGAGTTCGTGAAGGATTTGTACAAAAGCCTGTGCGACGCCGGCGTCGACTACATGGAGATCGGGTACAAAAATTCGCCCAAGCTGCTCAAATCGGCCAATGCCGGACCTTGGCGGTTTTTGGACGAGAAATTTTTGAAGGAAGTCATTCCGGTTAAAGGATACACGAAGCTGTCGGCGCTCGTCGATATCGGACGCGTCGACGAGGCGGACATTTTGCCGCGGGAAGAAAGCAGCCTGGACATGATCCGCGTGGCGACCTACATCAAAGAACTGGACAAAGCCCTGGAGCTGGTGCAAAAATTCCACGATCGCGGATACGAGACGACGCTGAACATCATGGCGCTGTCGCATGTTATGGAGCACGAGCTGGAGGCGGCGTTCGCCGAAGTGCGCGAGTCCCCGGTGGACGTCGTCTATATCGTCGATTCCTACGGCAGCCTGTCCCCGACGGACATCAGCCACTTGGTGGACAAATTCAAGCGCCTGCTGCCGAACAAGCTGCTTGGCGTGCATACGCACAACAACTTGCAGTTGGCTTTCGCGAATACGCTTGTGGCGGTCGAGAAAGGCGTGACGTTCCTTGATGCGTCCGTCTACGGCATGGGCAGGGCGGCCGGCAACTGCAATACGGAGCTGCTTGTGTCGCATCTGCGCAACCCGCGTTACGAAGTCCGTCCGCTGTTGGACGTCATCGAACGCCATATGTTGGACATTCGCAAGAAATGGGAATGGGGCTATATTATTCCGTACATGATCGCCGGGGCTTTGAACGAGCATCCCCGCGTCGCCATGGCGCTGCGGGCGTCCGAAGACCGGGATAAATTCGTCGAATTTTACGATCGGCTGACTTCGGTCGAAGTGGCGGGTTCGACGCAAGCGAGAGATTGACGGAAGCCAGGGATGACAAGCCGTCGCGCTTTTCGGAGCGGGGCGGCTTTTTGCATGCCTTCCCGCCGACGTGCCCGGCACCTCGCTATGTGGTAAAATAAAGGTCGGGCATGTCTCGCATGTCCGATTACAATGGCGTTTGTCGCGCCGGGGGAGCGGAAAACGTGAGAGAGATGCTGCATGATCTTGTGCAGAACGCTTTGCTGTGGATCGAATCGCTGGGCTATTGGGGCATTATGATCGGACTGATGATCGAAATCATTCCGAGCGAGATTGTGCTCGGCTACGGCGGATATCTGGTTTATCAAGGAAAAGTGTCTTTCTGGGGCGCCGTCTTGTTCGGCACCGTCGGCGGGGTGATCGCCCAACTGTTCGTGTACTGGATCGGGCGTTACGGGGGACGGCCGTTCCTCGAAAAATACGGCAAATACATACTGATCAACAAGCACCATCTGGATGTCGCGGAAAACTGGTTCAACAAATACGGAACGGGCGTGATCTTCACCGCCCGATTCATCCCCGTCGTCCGGCACGCGATTTCGGTGCCCGCGGGCATCGCCCGTATGCCGCTGTCGAGATTTACGCTGCTGACGACGCTGGCGGTGATTCCGTGGTCTATCTTTTTCGTCTGGCTGGGCCAATCGCTTGGGAAAAATTGGGGAAATATCGAAGAAGAAGGTTCCAAATATATCGGGTGGTTTATGGCAGGAGCGGTGCTGCTGCTGGGGGCTTATATCGGCTACAAGATGTGGCGGAGCCGCAAGGAGAAGGAGCGCAAGGCTTCGGTATCCGGCGTTGGCGCCGGGGCGGACGCGGCCGAAGCGGAACGGACGGTCGAGGCTCTCCTGCAATCGATGGAAGGGGATTACCGCGTGCTGCGGGGACGGCGCCTGCGCACCGGAAGCGGGGCTCTGGAGATCGATTGCATCGTCGTCGGGCCGAACGGCGTCTTCCACATCGACGCGAAAGATTGGCCCGGCGCGATCCGCTTCTCGGCGCAAGGCGTTCAGAAAGAAGCGGGGCCGGGTGGGGAGGACCCGACGGCCCGTCTGTACCGCCAGGAGTACGCGCTTAAAGAGCTGCTCCGGGAACACGGCCTACAAGCGGACATCGTCGGCATTCTCTGCCTGACGCATCCCGAAGCCAAGGTGGAAGGCTCGAGTCCGGCGTTTTACACCGTCAAGCCGGAGGGGCTTGTCCGGGCGATCCGGGATCACCGCGCTCAGAAGCCTCTCGATGCGGACGCGGCGAACCGGCTGGCGAAGCTGATCGAGGATCAAAGCGCGGGAGCGTGAGCCGCCGCGCCAAATCCGCCTGCCGCCGCGATTCGCGGTCCGGCCTGACGGCTGCGCGGGACGGATCGCTTTCTTTTCCGCTTGCCGGACGCATGTGGTAATATAGAAAGCAGCTTACGAATGAAGAGGAGGTTCGCGGCATGTCCAAGAACGTGGCGAACAAATTGAACAAAGGCATCCGTCCGCAGCAATTCATCGAGCGGATGACGAAAAATCAGGAGGCATTCCGGTCGTGGCAGGAGCAATTCGTCTGGCCGTCCGACGACGACCGCGAGTTTTTCGAATCGCTGAACAACCGCGACGACCTCCGTTGCCTTATCCTGGCCGCCGATTGGTGCGGCGATGTCGTGCGCAACGTGCCCGTCGTCTTTAAAGCGCTCGAAGTGTCCGGCATTCCGACCGAAGTGTTTATTATAGAAGAACATCCGGACTTGATGGATCAGTTCCTGACGATGGGCGGCCGGGCGATCCCGATCGTCATCTTCTCGGATACGTCCGGTTACGTGCTCGGACAATGGGGCCCCCGTCCGAAGCATGTGCAGGAAGTCATGGTTGCGTTCAAGCAGGCCAATCCGGATCGGGAAGCCGCCGATTATCAGGAGAAGCTGCAGAAAGCGCGCAAAGAGATGATGGCCCGCTACGGCGAAGGTACGGGTTATCACGCGTCGATCATCGCCGAGCTTCGCGACCTGCTCTCGGGGGTTTGAGCCGATGGCCGCGCTGCATATCGAGAGCTTCCCGCTTGGTCCGCTGGAGACGAACGCCTATTTGCTGACGAAGGAAGGCAGTTCCCGCGCCGTCGTGATCGATCCGGGCATGAAGCCGGGGAAGCTGGTGAGCCGGCTGGACGAAGCGGGCCTGGAGCTTGAGGCGATCGTGCTGACGCACGCGCATTTCGACCATATCGGCGGCGTGGACCTGCTGCGCAAGCGCGGAGCGGGATGTCCGGTATACCTGCACGAGAAGGAGGCGGCCTGGCTGTCGGACGGAAGCCTGAACGGTTCCCTGCGCTGGCCGGAGCTCGGCGGCGAGATCGTCACGGACGCGCCCGACTTCACCTTGCGCGGCGGCGAACGGCTGACCTTGCTCGGCGAGACGTTTCAGGTTTTCCATACGCCGGGACATTCGCCGGGCAGCATCAGTCTCCTGACCGGACATCATCTGTTCGCGGGCGACGTCCTGTTCCGCGGTTCGGTCGGGCGGACCGATCTTCCCGGAGGCAGTTGGAACGAACTGCTGAACTCGATTCACGGCGTTTTGTTCGAATTGAACGACGATATTCGGGTATATCCCGGACACGGGCCCGGCACGACCATCGGTTACGAGAAAGAGCATAATCCTTACGTGTGAATCGCGCCTAATTCTCGGAGATATGGGTGTTTACCGTGTTCCTGTTTGCCCCCCTCCCATAGACTACATTGTAATCTCTAAGGGAGGTGCTTAACCTGATGGAAAACCTGGCAAACATGGTTTCACCGTATGGCGGCAAAAGCTATAACGAACCGATGTACGTGAGTGGATACGAAAAAGGTTGCGACAAAGGTTCGGTCGCTCCTTACGGCCCCAACCAGCCTTTTCCGGTCGGACCTTGCGTAAAGCCTTGGTATACTTGCCCGGGACCGATTCTCGTACTTTTCATCCTGCTGATCATCGTGCTCAGGGGCAGATTCCACTAAGTCCTGTCTGAGCCGCCCGCCCCTTGAACCCCAAGGGGCGGGCAGGGCCGCCCGTTGCTGCGCATGGGGACAACGGCCCTCGGGAGCGGTACATATACCGGGACGGGGCAGTAGACAATAGCTCTTTCCTCTGCTAATATATACCTATAACGCCAAAAATGATCGTTTGCGAAGGACGCAAACTTGCGGAGTCATATCCGCCGGTTTGCGTCTTTTTTGTTTCGCTGACGGAGAGGGGGAACGGATGAACCGCAGAAGGAATCTGCTCCTGGGACTCGTATCGGGGGCGCTGGCGGGGCTGCTCGTGTACGGAATCTATCTGCTGCAGCTCCGGCAAGTGAGATGGACGGAGACGGTCATGGTGGTGGTGCCCAATGATTTTGTCGACGCGGGCGTCAGGCTGGAGCCCGATATGCTGCGGCTCAGGCCGATGCTCCGGGGCGAGCTGCAGCCGGATATGGCGACCTCGATCGGGCAGGTCGCCGGACAGGAAACCGTCGTTCCGCTTGGACAAGGCGAGGCCGTCCGCTTGTGGAAGGTGGATCGCTTCGGACTGCTGCCGCGCGAAGGCGAATTGACCTTTCAACTGCCCAAGGAATACGTGCTCAGCATATCCAACGGCATTCGGGCCGGCGACCGGGTCCGGTTGTACGCCTCCGGCGCGAATGCTCCGGACGGCCCCGTGTTGAGCCGGGACGTCGTCGTCGCTTCGGTCAAGTCCGCCGGCAATGTCGAGGTGGACAATCCGAAGCAGCCGAGCCTCTATTCCCGGCTTCAGGACGACCGTGAGAAGCTGTACGCGTCCCGGCGGGAGGCGAACGGACCGATTCAGGAGATCAATCTGAATCTCACGCCGGAGGAATGGCTGGAGATCGACCGGATCTGCGGCGGGAGCAAGACGAAGCTGGTTGTCGCCTACGCGGGGTTGCCGGAGATTCAGGAGGAGGGGATGAAACGGTGACAGGAAGTCGCAAGGACGGTCATGCCGCGCTCGCGGCCATCTGCGGAACGACGCCCAATATCGGGGTGACGCTGATCTCGTTCGCCGCGGCTTTCCGGGCGGCGCAAGCGGCCGGGGAATCGGTGGGATACGTCTGTCTGAACATGCGCAGCTCCAAGCTGCATCGTTATCTCGGCATCGACCATCCGCCCATGACGCTGGACGGTTGGCGGGCCGAGCTCCGGTCGGGCGCGCTTGATCCGGAGCGCCTCCGGGCGCTGTCCTGGCGGACGGATGGCAGCGGGTGGCCCCCCGCGCTGCATGTGCTGTTCGGCAATCAATTGCGCGAGCAGGGGGATTACTTCACCGCGGACGAAATCCGCAGGTTGCTGGGACTTGTCCGGCAGGCGTTCCGCTTCAGCATCGTGGAGGTGAACGCGTACTGGGACAACGCCGCGACGCTGGTCGCGATGGAGGAGGCGGACAGCCGGCTGCTTGTGACGACGCCGGAACTGGGGCATTTCCAGGAGGACGGAAGCCGATGGATGGGCGCCATCGCTCCGCTCCTGCCGCTGCCTCGCGGCTTGTTCCGGCTGGTCGTGAACCGGCCGCACTCGCCCGACGACGGCGGTTTGTCCGCGGCGGACGCGGCGGCCGAGCTCGGGATGGAGCTGGCCGGCGAGTTCCCGTATACGGCCGACGCGGGGCGTCTGCTGAACGCGGGACGGCTGCTGGATCTCGTCGCGCGCAAGAGCTGGCGGGAGCCGGCGGGCGCCGTCGCGGAGGCGATCGGCGGACAAGCATCGGCAAGCCCGCGCCGAAGCCGGCTGCTTTCGGGCTTGCGTTGGGGAAGGAGGATACGCAATGGCGCAGACGGAAGCTAACGGTTTTTCCGTCCTGTCTTATATGGGGAGCCGCAAGCGGGCGGAACTGCCCGTTCCGGCCGGCGCGCAGGAGCGGGACGGCGCGGAGGCCGGTTTTCTCCAGCTCGTCGAAGAGATTCGGACTTTCCTCGTGAACGAACGGGGAAAAAGCGATGCCGAACGGGAGGCTTACGGCGAAGCGCTGAATCGGGCGGTGCTCGGGTACGAGGAGGAGAGAAGCCGGTTCCTGACGGCGATCCGGGACCAACTGGCCAAACGGCGCATCCCCGATACGCCGTCCGCGGCGGCGGGCGGATATGCGACGCTGGCGGAAGCGATTTTCGCCGAGGTGATCGGCCTGAACGTGCTGGAATCGGTGCTCGGCCGCAAGGAAGGGCTGGAGGAGATTCAGGTGGTCGGCAAGCGCGTCTACGAGGTGCGAGGCGGCATCCCGGTGCTGTCCGCCGTCCGGTTCCGCAGCCTGCGCGATGTCGAGCGGATTCAGCAGAACCTCGTGCTGTTCAACCGAGACAAAATCAACCTGCGCAAGCGCTGGGCCGAAGTGATGCTGCAGGACGGAGCCCGCGTGACGATGACGGGCTTCGGCTTTACGTCGGAGCCGACGCTGACGATCCGCTTTTATACGGGCGTTAGGCTGGGGCTTGAAGAGCTCGCTTCGGACGCCTTCGGGACGCTTGCCCCCGCGCACGTCGGCCTGCTCCGTTCGCTGCTCCGCGCGCGCGTCAACCTGGTGATCACCGGCGCGACCAACTCGGGCAAGACGAGCCTCATGAAGGCGTTGATCGGCGAGCTGCCGGACACGGAGCGGCTGATCACGATCGAGGCGCGCCGGGAGATGAACCTGAAGCGGGATTGGCCGAACAAAAACATCATCGAATACGAGACCGACGAAAGCGACGAGCTGCACAACGGGAAGCAGGCGTTCAAGCTGGCGCTCCGGCAGTCTCCGGACCGGATCTGCCACGCCGAAATTCGCGACGACGACGCCAATCTCTATGTGCGGGCTTGCACCCGGGGCCACGAAGGCAGCATGACGACCGTACACGTGAGCTGTCTGGAGGACGTTCCGGAGGCGGTCGCGGAGATGTGCATGCAGGACGGCAGGCCGATGAACGCCGTCCGGCTGGCGCAGCGCATCGCCCGGTACGTCACGCAGGTCGGGCTGGAGATGGGCGTGGCGGACGGGAAACGGAGGCTGGTCCGCATGGGCCAGTACGATGTCGACGAATCCGGCCGGTTGTCCTTTCACGAGTGGATCGTCTGGGACCGGAGAGAAAGCTGCTGGCGCATCACCGGCAAAGTCCGGGGATGGGCCGCCAGACGCATCGAGAGCCGCGATCCGGAAGGCTTCGCCGCGCTTGCGGCGCTGGGGGTGGCGGAGGCGTGACCACCCTTGCGTCGCTGGCTGTCTGGGCGCTGATGCTGGTGCTGTTTATGCTGCTCTACGCGATGATCCGGATGCTGCTCGGCTGGGCTGCGACACGGGCGGCCGCGAGGCAGCGGTTGGAATATCCCCGCCGCCGCAGCCGGATCGCCCGGTTTGAGGAGCGGGCGCTGAGCCTTCCTTCGGTGCGTTATCTTCGGGATACGCTGGAGGCGGCGCGTATGCCTCTGGGCGTCCGGGGGTTTGCGGGGACAGCCGTCGGCCTCGCGCTGCTCGGCTTTGCCGCGGGCGCGCTCGTTTTCCGCACTCCCAAAGCGACGGCGTTCCTGCCGGTTGTCGGGCTGCTGCTGCCTTATCTGGCGCTGAGGCTGAGGCTCACCGGGAAGCAGTTGCAGGCGCGGCTCGACTTTCTTCCCGCCGTGGAGTGGATCTACCAGACGTGTATGCTCGCCATACAGCCGAATCTTCGCAGCGCGCTTTCCGAGGCGGTCTCCTCCGGACGCCTTCCGGAAAAGCTCCAGCCGGTATTCGAGCAGCTTGTCCTCAATATGACGGCCGGACGTACGGTCGAGGACAGCCTGCGAATTTTCGAGCTTGCGGTCGGGCATCAATGGGGAACACATTTCGCGGGAATTTTGCGGGTCGGCTTCGAAGAGGGCATTTCCGTATCGGATGCATTGCGCGATCTCATCGCGGATATGCGCCGCGCGCAAAAAGCCGATCAGGCCGAACGCAACCGGCTGCTGGAGATCCGGATCGCGAACTATACGCCCGGCTTGTTTCTGGCTTTGTTCGTCGGCCTGAACTTCAAGCTGAACCCGGAAGCGTCCTACCGGTTCTACGTGGCCGATCCGGAAGGCCGCGATCTGATCTTGAACAGCGTCCTGCTTGTCTTCGCTTCGTTCGGAATGGGCGTGGCGCTGTCCCGGCGCCGGATGTGAGGAGGGGAGCGAATTGACTGTCCCATGGACCGTAACCGCGCTGCTGGCCGCGTCGAATCTGATTTTGTTCGGACTGCTCGCCGTTGCCGCCTACGGGCTGCTGAGCACCCTGCCCGCCCGGCCGAACCGGTGGACGCGCTGGAGCCGCAGGCCGGCCGGCTTTTGGCCGGAGCCGGTCCTCCGTTTGGCGGGATTACGGGCGGATTCGCCGTCGCTGGCGTCCAAAGCCCGGCTTCTGGCCGGCAGCGGCTTCAATGTGGAGGCGCGGCAATACGAGGCTTGGCGCCGGTTATTCCTGCTGATATCCGCTCTGGCCGTCTCAGCGGCGTTCGGGGGCTGGTTACCGCTCTCGGGAGCCGGTGCCGCTATGCTCGCGGCGTCTGGCCTGGCCGCTGCCGTGCTGCTGTCGGCGGACAACTTGTGGCTGGGAGCGCTGCGCGACTACCGCACACACCGCATCGTCCGCGACATCTACGCACTGACGCGCCAGTTGCTTTATTACGAAGGCTCCGGCATGAATCTGTACGTCAAGCTGTCCAGATGCCTGCCGTTCGCGGGCAAGCTTCGCGATCCTTTGCAGCGGCTTCTCGCCGACTGGTACGCCGATCCCGAAGCCGCGCTCGACCGGTTCCGCGACCGCCTCGGCACGGAGGAAGGGCACAGCTTCGCCGAGACGCTGCAGGCGATGCGGCTGAACGACGATCCGGCCTACTACGGGCTGTTGAGGCTCCGGCTTCAGGATTACAAGGAGAAGATCGAGCTGCATCGGGAGAGCCGCAAGGAGTCGGTGTCCTACATCTTGTTTGTCATTGCCGGGCTTCCGATCTTTTACACGTTCCGCGTCTTTTTGCATCCGTGGATCCGCGAAGGCCAGCTTTTGTTTGAATCGCTACAATAAACCAAAATTGCAGGGAGGCTTGGCGCATATGCGCAATATATTGGTGACGGTTATGCTGCTGATTGTTGTTGCTCTGATGTTCATGAACATTATCGCGGACTCGGACGGAACCCGCTCGCAGATCGAGGCGAAAGGAAACTCCGCCAATACCCAGATCCGCGATCTGACGCCGTAAGGGAGGAGCAGAACGATGCGTTCGATCCTGATGACGGTCATGCTGCTTTTGACGGTCGTCCTGATCTATATGGCGACGGTCGGCGGCGAAGGCGGTATGAAGCAGTCGATCCGGCTGAACGCGGAGCGCTCCCGGGGCTCGATCGAGTCGATCAACCCATGAAGCAGGTGCTGGCGTTTGTGTTGCTCGCGGGCGTGCTGTGCTGGCTGATGTTCGCGCCCGTGTATCGCCACGTCCTGATTATGCGCCAGGCGCTGCTGCAGAAGGAGGTTGACTATCTGCTGGAGACGGGAGCGAGCGGAGCCAGAGGATATATCGACGAGCAGATGATCGCCGAGTCCCGCGCCCGGCTGGAGGACAGAGGTTTGGCTGCCGAGGCGCTCTCGTACGACGTGTCGGCCGAGGACGGCCGTCCGGCGACGAACCCGGAGGAGCCCGTGCCGAGAGGCGTCGGCATCCGGCTGACGATCCGCTTCGAGTCCGACAACCTGCTGGTTCTCGACCGCCTGGTGGGCGCCGCCCAAGGCTCAACGATCCGGATCGGCGCGTCGGGCATGAAAATGAGCGAATACGTGCCGTAGAGGAGCGGGACTGATGCCGAAGCTGTTGGCGTACATGCTGATCGCCGGATTCGTGATGCTGCTGCAGGCTCTTCAGACCGATCAAGAGCTGGCGATACACGCGCTGTTCGAGGCGAAACACGCGGTGAACCGGTCGGCCCATGCAGCGGCGCAGCAGATTGACGATCGAAAGCTGGCGAGAGGGATTTTGGCGATCGATCCGGCGGCCGCCTTCGATACGGCGCTGGGCTACCTGAGGGCGAACATGCGGCTGGACGAGTCCTTGACGCCTCTCGGGGGAACCTTTTGGCGTTCAAGCCCGGAGATCGTCAGATGGATCGTCGTTCCCGAGACGGCGGCATTCCCGTATCATTATGAAGATCCCGATTACGATTACGAGGTGACGCTGCGGCGGCCCGGCGTCATCCTCATCATCCGGCTGCAATACCCCGCCGTTTATCCGCTGCTTTCGCCGATCGTCTGGACGGTCGGAAGCGCGCATGAGCTGACGCCGGCTTATTGAACCGGCCCGGGGACTGTATTCCCGAAGCCGCATGCGGTATAGTGGATATCGGATAAAACGAGTGAGCCGATCGTGCGGCGGAGGGGCGGTGCTTGATGAATCCGTACAAAAACCGGCAGGCCCGTTTCCGGCAGGCGATGCGGGATGCGGGAATCGACGGGTATATCGTGACGCAAAACGTGGATTTGTATTATTTGACGGGGACGATGCAGACGGGACTGGGCGTATTTCCCGCGGAAGGGGAGCCGGTTCTGTACGTACGCCGAAGCCTCGCCCGCGCATGCGCCGAATCCGAGGTACGCGTGGAGCCGATGCCTTCTTACCGTGAACTCGGCGGAGCGCTGGCGTCGGCTTTCCCCGGATGGTTCGAGGGCGGACGGAAGGTCCGCTTGGCGACGGAGTTCGATGTGCTGCCCGTTCAACAATTCCGCCGGCTGGAAGCGGCTCTTCCCGGCGCGGAATGGCTGGACGGCAGCCGCCTGATGAGAGAGCTGCGCATGATCAAGTCGGCGGAGGAGCTCGCCCCCATGCGGGAAGCGGCGCGTATCGTCGACGTTACTCTGGAGAAGGCGATTGCCCGGCTCCAAGAGGGCATGACGGAACTGGAGCTGATGGCGTATATCGAGCATTCGATCCGTCTGCATGGCCATATGGGACTGATGCGGATGCGGGCGTACAACCAGGAGATCGTGACGGGCATGGTCGGAGCCGGAGAAGCGGCGGCCCGTCCCACGTACTTCGACGGTCCCGCGGGCGGGCAAGGCCTCGGGCCGGCTTGTCCGCAGAGCGCTTCGCGGCGCCCCATCGGCCGCGGGGAACCGATTCTGCTCGACCTCGGCTGCTGCATAGACGGTTATGTGATCGACCAGACCCGGACGGCGGTCATCGGCGACCTTCCGGACGATCTCCGGTATGCCTACGACGTGTCCGAACGCATCCTCCGGGAAGTCGAGGAGCGGCTCGTGCCAGGTACGGTCTGCGAGGATCTGTACAAGCTGTCCCTGCAGTTGGCCAAGGGTGCCGGCCTGCGCGAGCATTTTATGGGATACGGCCCGGACCAGGTGAAATTCCTCGGCCACGGGATCGGCCTGGAAATCGACGAATGGCCCGTGCTGGCGATGGGCTTCGACATCCCGCTGCAGGCGGGCATGGTGATCGCGGTCGAACCGAAGTTTACGTTCCCCGGCCGCGGGGTTGTGGGCGTGGAGGATACTTATCTGATCACGCCGGACGGATTTGAGCGGCTGACCGTATCGCGCAGAGAACTGATCCGGATCGGAGATTGAGGGACTTGTTCCCAATTCGGATTTTTGTTGGTTCCAAAATGGCAATCCTATTGGACACCTCGCCCGGTTTTTAGTAACATAAGAATAATGAGAAGCTTCTGCCCGGTACGCTCGGAGCAAGGCTGCGTACGGAGGCAAGCTGTTAGCCGGTCGCAAAGCCCAATCTCGGACGACTCTACGAGGATTGGCTTTTCGGTCGGAATAATAAGCTCCCCACAGGGTTGCATGGGCGAGGGGTGACGGGATGTTCAAGTTGGGACAACGGGTCGTGATCGTGGCGGATACGTTCGAGCAGAACTTGCCTATTGGAGAATATGGATATATCATCGCTTACGACCGCAATGCGGACAACGCATTCGATTATGTTGTGCGACTGCCGAAGTCGAACAAAAACGTGTACGTGCCGGCCGCCGACATCGAACTGGAGGAGACGCTGTTGGCGCGAGAGGCCGAACGTATCGAACGGGAAGCGTTGATCGATTTTGCTCTAGCCACCCGCAACGAGGCGCTGTTCCGCCGAATCGTAAGCGGCCCGAAGACTGAAGCCGAAGACAACGGAAGCAAAGAAGTGCAGAGTACGGAAGACTTCATCAAGCAGATTAATCTGCGTGCCTGGATCTGACAGGCGGAAAGGGCAACGTTTCCGAGAGGAGGCGTTGCTTTTTTTGTAAATTTGAAAACGTTTTCTTGGTAAAAAGTCACCGCTGTCTAAAGGTTGGCTTATCCCCCTTATCAAATAGGATGTTGTTGTATTGATCTGAATAAAGGGGCGATTTGATGAAATTAAATTTTCCAGATGCTCCGCCGTCATCGGCTAAAAATGCTATTAACGATTGTTATTGCCATTCTCCTCGTTTTCGGTTTTTCGCAATATAACACCAAAGAAATGTATGAAGCATACATTTCCAACAAACCCAATCATAAGAAAATCGGATTCCTCTTGGCTGGAGTTGTTGGAAAATATAGAAAAAAGCGAAGCTGCAAATTTTGGACAGACGGATCCATTATAAAAAAAGGATATAATTTACGATGATCCGAACGCTGATATGTTACATTGGGCACGGGAGGGATCATGGATGAAGGGCAGCCTGCTTCTGGTCGAAGACGATCCGGAAATCGCCCGCGTTGTTCGCGATACGTTAAGGAGGGAAAGTTATCATGTGACTTGGTCGACGAGCGGCCTGGAAGGGTGGGAGGATTTTCTAAAGCAATCTTACGATCTTGTCCTTGTCGATCTGATGCTGCCGGAGATGGACGGCTTTGACCTCTGCCAAAATATTCGCTGGAAAAGCGACGTCCCGATTCTCATCATCAGCGCACGCAAAGAAGACGAAGTCAAGGTGAAGGGCCTTCATCTCGGCGCAGACGACTATTTGACGAAACCGTTCAGCCTGGCGGAACTGAAAGCCCGCGTGGAGTCGCTGCTTCGCCGGTGGCGGCGGTACAAAGGGAAACCGGCGCCGGAGAACAAAACCGAATACGTGGGCGGACTGGTCATGTATTGGGACCGGCAGAAGGTGGAACTGGACGGCTCCGAAGTTGCTTTAACGGCCAAGGAATTCGATTTGCTGAGTGTGCTGGCAAAGCATCCCGAAACGGTCTTTTCCAAAAGCGAATTGTACCGGCACGTTTGGCAGCAGACGGACGCGGAAGGATTGCATACCGTCACGGTCCACATTAAATCGCTTAGGGAAAAGCTTGCCGATCCGGTGAAACATCCGAGGTTTATCCAGACCGTGTGGGGAAAAGGATACCGGTTTATCGGTGAACCGACATGAAAATCAAAACGTGGCTTTTGCTGTCCTATTTTATCGTCATGATTCTTCCGTTGACCGCCGCGTTTGTCCTGTTCGCCTGGATTCAGGCCTATCATCAAGATTTGAATGTGGAAGAATACGTGCAAAAACGGGCTCAATTGCAATCCTTGGTCTCCGTTTTGGACGATCCGAAATGGTATGAAATAAACGCGGAACGTGCGCAAGTTGAAAAGCTGATCCAACCGCAGGTTTCGATCGTTCTCTATAATCGCGACGGTGTTGTTCTCTACACTTCGGATCCTTTGCGCGTTTCGCCGCAGTTTTCACTTGGCAGGAAATCCTTGTACGAGAATCTGTATGCCCTGCAACAAGGCTACCGCGCTTACAGCTACAAGCAGCCGGTTTTTTCGGGCCGCGAACTGGTCGGATTTTTCGACATCCAATTGAGCCGCGACGAATGGGTTTCGGGCGTATCGCAGCGCGTTTGGCTCGTGGCCGGCCTGTTTATAGGCTTGTTTGCGCTGATCTACTTGGCCGTCGCGATCGGGGTCCATCGCAAGCTAAACAGCAGGTTGAATCATTTGATGCGGCAAATGACCGCTTTCGCCCAAGGGGACACCGTCCGGGAACTGCCCGAGGGGAAAGATGAGATCGGCCATTTAACCGGACACTTTCACCAGATGCGAAGGCAAATCGAGGCTGCAAGACAAAAGCTCGCGCAGGAGCAGCGGGAAAAAGAATTCATGATTGCGGCCATTTCCCATGACTTGAAAACGCCGCTGATGTCGATATGCGCTTATGCCGAGTCGCTGGCTTCGGAGCAGGCGTTGTCCGCTCGTGAGCGGGAAGAGTATCGCGGCATTATCTTCGAGAAAGCCCATTACATGAAACAGATGCTGGATGATTTATTGATGTATACCTTGCTGCAGTCGCCAACCTATGAGATCGAACGGGTGGAAGTGGACGGCGGCGAATTTTTCGACATGCTGGTTTCCGATTATGAGCCGTTGTGCAAAGAAAAACATATAGAGCTCCTCGTTCGCAGCGAGGTGAGGGGAAATGTCCGGGTGAATCCGAATCAAATGATTCGCGTCGCGGACAATCTGATGAGCAATGCGCTGCGGCATACGAAACCGGGAATGCGGATCTGGCTTGCGGCCGCTTCGTCCGATCGCGTCCCTATGGAGTGGTTGTTCGATTTCGTGAAAGAAGAGGCCCGGTTGGACAGGCCGGACAGCGTATTTCTTATCGTTCAGAACGAAGGAGAGGGCATTGCGCCAGACAAGCTTCCGCACGTTTTCGATCCGCTTTACCAGGCAGATCCGGCTCGACGGAAACAAGAGGCCCGCGGGGCCGGCCTTGGACTTAGCATTACGAGACGAATTTTAGAGAAACATGGCGGCGACGTTGCGATTTATTCCAAGGAGAAGATCGGAAGCTGCGTAATCTGCCGCCTGCCCTTCATGAACGAAGAAGGTGAACCGAAATGACAAAGATCATGAAAAAAGGATATTGGGGCATCATCGGGCTGATGACGATCGGGCTATTCGGTTGTTCGTCCAACCCGGAATTTTTACCGGAACAAGTGCTTCAACAGGCGCTGGATGAATCGCAGGAACCCGGCGCGTATTATGCCGAAGTTGAAATGAAGACGACTTATGGGGAAGGAAAAGATCCGGAGCTGATCCTCATGAAAGAATGGGCGAGCAAGGACGGCAAAAAGCGGACCGAGGCGGAGGCTCGGGACGGAAGCGGGAAGACGGTAACCGTCCATGACGGCGCCCGGCTGATCATCTATCAGCCTGAGCTCAAGCAGGCGATGGTCAGCGATGACCCGGAACTGCTCCAAATCGGACAAGCGTCGCCGAAAAAACAAGCCGAGCAGCTGCTGCAAATGGTTCAGCAAACCCATGAAATTTCCGCCGGCGGGGAAGACGAAATTGCCGGCCGATCAACGTACCGGCTCATGGCCAAGGCGAAAGATAACACCGCATTGTTAGGGGATCAGGAGCTGTGGATCGACAAGGAAAATTGGATGGTCTTAAAATCGGTTTCGACTTCCGGCAACATCCGAACGGAAATGACATACACCAAAGTGGAGCTGAATCCGGATATTCCGGCCGATACGTTTATGCTTGAACTTCCCGGGGACGTTGACATTCAAGCTTTGGACGAAATGAATCCCAGCCGCGAAATCACGATGGAGGAAGCGGTTAAAAGCATCGGAAAAACGTTTCTTCATGTTCCCGAAAAGGACGGACTCGCCATTTCCCGCATCGAATTGACGGAATTGCAAGGCGAGCTGAAGCGAAATGAGGTGAATCTGGATTACCGGAAGGACGGGATTCCTTATTTCTCGATGTCCATCTTTTCGTCTCCGGAAAATCCCGAAGGGGAAGAGCAATCCGCGGCCGTTCCCGGCGAGAAACCCGTCATGATCCGAGGCCAAGCAGGGGTATGGATGGAAATGAATGATTTCCGTTCGCTGGTCTGGCAGGAACAGGGGCTGAATTACTCGGTCATGTTCATCGATCCTGGCTTATCGCTGGATGAGTTCCAAGCGCTGGCGGACACGATGATTCCGGTTCAAAAGGGGTGAAGGGATGAACATTTTGCCCAATGCTCCGGCCATGCTGTCGGTTGTCGCGCTTGCCGTCATCATGAACGCCGTTTCGGCCCGGCTGCCGAAAAAAGCCGCAACCGCTGCGAACATGCTGTTGGCAGCGGCAACGATGATCGGGTTGTTTGTCCGTTATCCGGTTGGACAGGCGATACTGCTGACGGCCATCGGCGCCCATGCCTATGCCTCTTTTTCGGAGTTGGTCGATCGAAACAAACGGGAGATGCGAATGGCGCTCCGGCAAAAACTGCAGGAAGTCCGGGCGGTCGAAATCGTTCAGCGCAGAGACGCGAGGCGATTGGCGGCGGATGTCGTGTTGACCGGCTCGGTCAGTCTGGGGGCGGTGCTGTTTTTTGGACTGGCGCCTGAAACCTATGCGGCATTGAAGGTGTTTATCGTCTTTATGATGATTTCCGTATCGATACAGACGATAGAACGGGCGGCTAATTTTTATTCCGCCCGCCTGTTTTGGCTTCCGGAGGAGGAACATCTTGTCGTGCTGTCCCGGTTTCAGCCGAGGGATTTTCCGCTCCGGGAATTGAAAGAGGCAAGCGTCTGGTCGTCTCCCGACCTGCTCAGGCTGCATCCGCTTTTTACGTTCATGTCTTCGCATCAGGATTATACCCGTTCGTTCGGACAAGTGCTGAAGCTTTCGTTTCCCGGGGAAACGATTTACTTGTCGCCGGATCACGCCATTCATTGGCACGGGCTCCTTGCTTCTTTCGCTTCCGCTTCGCACGAGACCGGCGGGAAAGAGAAAAAGGTGCTGCCTCTATGGCACCCTGCCGTGCTGAGACGGTTGTTTTGGAAAGGTTATTATGCCTCAACCGTTAAAGGCGTTTCCGCCTATACCGGACTTTTGGCGATATTGCTTTGGCTTAAAGCGCCGGCATGGGCTGTCGGCCTGTTCGTCTTGTTATGGTGGGGGTTGAATTTTTACGTTTCGGATCGGGTGTTAATCGCCGCGACGGATGCCGAACCGATCACGGAAGGGGAAATTTTTGAGCGGGCGCAAACGATTTTCAGAAAAGCCGGCATTCCCCATACCCGCCTGTTTTCCGTCGATTCGCCGGATTATAACGGCTTTGCCGTCGGGATGAATATCGGACGCGGCGCGATTATGCTGACGACAGCTACATTGCAATTGCCGTCCCCGTCCGTCGAAGCGATATTGGCCCACGAAGCGGCCCATATCCGCAAGCGCGATGTGTTGACGAATCAGCTGGCGCGGTTTCTTTTTATCGGCTTGCTGGCCGGCATGGCGTATCTGTTTTTCGATCAACTGAAGTGGCTCACGGAAAATTTCAAGATCGCGGTGTTTCTGCTGGTTTACGTTTTCGCGTTCATTTTCCCCATGTATCTTTCCTTTATCGCTCAGTGGACGGAAGTGAGAGCGGATTTTACCGGCGCAACCTGGCTTTCCGGGGGAACTGCGCAGATGGGGCAAGGATTGACGGATTTGGCGGCCGCCCTGGACCGCGATCTCGAGAAATCCATGGCGCACCGCATGGCCGACGGCCGTTCGTCGACGGGCCGCGCTTCGAGTCTGGAACGGGATTCGTGGCTCTGGAGATTTCTCGAATTTCAATTCATGGCCCACCCGCCGTTGTATTGGCGGATCAACAGTCTCGCTCGCAGCGGAAATTGGCGCGAAGCGAGAAGGCGCTGGCTGAAGGACCGATTCAAGGAATCGCTGCCCGGCTAACCGCTCGGCGATTCCCCGCCGGCACAACGGATTAGGAAGGATGGCTGGGGTCGGCAACCTATTACCCGAGTACATGCAACCGATTGAGAATCGGAGCCCGATTCGGCTATAATGGAAGCTATGACTATTGGGCTTAGGAAAACGGAGGGAATCGACGCGTGAGTATATCGGTGCAAGACGTCGAACACGTGGCCAAGCTGGCGCGGCTGAAGTTGAGCGACCAGGAGAAAGAGCAATTCACCGTGCAGTTGAACGCCATTCTGAAGTACGCGGAAAAGCTGAACGAGCTGGATACGGAAGGCGTGCCGCCGACCAGCCACGTCATCCCGATCGCGAACGTCATGCGGGAGGACGTGGTGCGCGAGTCGCTGCCGCTGGACAAAGTGATGCGCAACGCGCCGGAAGAGGAAGACGGCCAGTTCAAGGTTCCGGCCGTATTGGAATAAAGCGGTTAAGCGAGCAAGCAAACAAGGAAGGGGGCCCGCGCATCGTGGGACTGTTTGATTCGAAATTATCGGAAATCCATAACCGGCTGCATGCCCGGGACATCAGCGTAACGGATTTGGTCGACGCTTCGTTCGCGCGTATCGCCGAAGTCGAAGAGCGGGTGAAAGCGTTTCTGACGCTCGATGAGGAGGGTGCGCGCCGTACGGCCGCCGAGCTGGACAAGCAGTTGGCTGCCGGCGGCGAGCGGGGCTTGCTGTTCGGGCTGCCGGCCGGCCTCAAGGACAACATCGTGACCGAAGGGCTGCGCACGACCTGCGCCAGCCGTTTTCTCGGCAACTATGACCCGATCTACGACGCGACGGTCGTGCGCAAGCTGAAGGACGCGCAATCCGTCACGATCGGCAAGCTGAACATGGACGAGTTCGCCATGGGCGGCTCCAACGAAAATTCCGCGTTCCACGCGACGCGCAATCCGTGGAACGCCGACTATGTGCCGGGCGGCTCCAGCGGCGGTTCCGCAGCGGCCGTCGCGGCCGGCGAAGTCTACTTCGCGCTCGGGTCGGATACGGGCGGCTCGATCCGCCAGCCCGCCGCTTACTGCGGCGTCGTCGGCTTGAAGCCGACGTACGGCCTCGTCTCGCGGTTCGGCCTCGTCGCCTTTGCTTCGTCGCTCGACCAGATCGGGCCGCTGACCAAAAACGTCGAGGACGCCGCCTACGTGCTGCAGGCGATCGCCGGACACGACGAACGGGACTCCACGTCCGCCCAGGTGCGGATTCCGGATTACATCTCCGCTTTGACCGGCGATGTCAAAGGCTTGCGGATCGCCGTGCCGAAGGAGTATTTCGGCGAAGGCGTATCGTCCGAGGTAAAGTCGGCCGTTCAGGCGTCGCTGAAGGTGTTCGAATCGCTCGGCGCGACCTGGGAAGAAGTGTCCTTGCCGCATACGGAATATGCGGTGGCGACGTATTATCTGCTCGCTTCCTCGGAAGCCTCGTCGAACCTCGCCCGTTACGACGGCGTCCGCTACGGCGTGCGGTCGTCCGACGCCGACAATCTGCTGGACGTCTACCTGAATTCCCGCAGCGAAGGCTTCGGACCGGAAGTGAAGCGCCGGATCATGCTGGGCACGTATGCGCTCAGCTCGGGTTATTACGATGCGTACTACCTGAAGGCGCAGAAAGTGCGCACCTTGATCAAACGCGATTTCGATCAAGTGTTCGAAAACTACGATCTGATCCTCTCGCCGACCGCGCCGACGACGGCGTTTAAGCTCGGCGAACAGGTGGACGATCCGCTGACGATGTATTTGAACGACATCTTGACCATTCCGGTCAATCTGGCCGGCATTCCGGCGATCAGCATCCCTTGCGGCTTGGCTTCGAACGGCCTTCCGATCGGGCTCCAGCTTATGGGCCGGGCGTTTGACGAATCGACCGTGCTGCGGGCCGCGCACGCGTTCGAGCAGCATACGGATCATCACAAGCTGCGGCCGCAGCTCTGAGGAAGGAGGAAGCAGAACATGACAGCCCATCCGAGAAACAAACGCTACGAAACCGTCATCGGTCTGGAGGTGCACGTCGAGCTGCACACGAAAAGCAAAATTTTCTGCGGCTGCTCGACGGAATTCGGCGCCCCGCCGAATACGCATACGTGTCCCGTATGCCTCGGCCATCCGGGCGTGCTGCCCGTGCTTAACCGCCAGGCGCTCGAATTTGCGATGAAAGCGGCGATGGCGCTGAATTGCGAGATCGCGTCGGAGACCAAGTTCGACCGCAAAAACTATTTTTACCCGGATTCGCCCAAGGCGTACCAGATCTCGCAATACGACCAGCCGATCGGCCGGAACGGCTGGATCGACATCGAAGTGAACGGGGAAACGAAGCGCATCGGCATCACCCGTCTGCATCTGGAGGAGGACGCCGGCAAGCTGACGCACGTCGACGGGGGCTACGCCTCGCTGGTCGATTTCAACCGCGTCGGCACTCCGCTCGTGGAGATCGTGTCCGAGCCGGACATCCGCTCGCCGGAGGAAGCGCGCGCTTATCTGGAGAAGCTGCGGGCGATTATGCAATATTGCGAAGTGTCCGACGTAAAAATGGAAGAGGGGTCCATGCGCTGCGACGCCAACATTTCCATCCGTCCTTGGGGGCAGAAGGAATTCGGCACGCGCGCGGAGCTCAAAAACATGAATTCGTTCCGGGGCGTGCTGCGCGCTCTGGAATATGAGGAAGAACGCCAGGCGGACCTGCTTGACGCGGGCGAAGAAGTGGTGCAGGAGACGCGCCGCTGGGACGAGGGGCAGGGCAAGACATTCTCGATGCGCTCCAAGGAAGAAGCGCACGATTACCGTTATTTCCCCGATCCGGACCTGGTCCACGTGTTCATCGACGAAGAATGGAAAGAACGCGTCCGCGCGACCATTCCCGAGCTGCCGGACGCCCGCCGCGCGCGCTACCAGAGCGAGTACGGCCTGCCGGCGTACGACGCGGGCGTCATCACGTCGTCCAAGAAGCTGGCCGACCTGTTCGAGCAGAGCCTGAACCACACGAAGGACGCCAAGGCGGTCTCCAACTGGATTATGGGCGATCTGCTCGGATATTTGAACCAAAACGGCCTGGAATTCGACCAGGTGAAAATTACCGGCCAGGGGCTCGGCGAGATGATCGGCCTGATCGAGAACGGCACGATCAGCACGAAGATCGCGAAGACGGTATTCAAAAACATGCTCGAAACCGGCAAGCTGCCCAAGCAAATCGTCGAGGAGCAAGGTCTGGTGCAGATCAGCGACGAAGGGGCCATCCTGGCGATCGTCGACAAGGTGATCGAGGGAAATCCGCAGTCCGTCGCCGACTACAAGGCCGGCAAAGAGAAGGCGATCGGCTTCCTCGTCGGCCAGGTGATGAAGGAATCCCGCGGCAAAGCGAATCCGGGACTTGTCAATAAGCTGATCGTCGAGCGGTTGAAGGGTTGATCCGGTTGCAAAAACACCTCTGTTTCACGGCAGGGGTGTTTTTTTCAAACGCGGCAACAGGTATCCGCAGCTTGATGCAGGGCGAATCACGCCATGGATAGGAAAGGCGGGGATGGTATGAATCCGTGGGTCATCAGTCCGTTTGATGTCACGATCCGGTTGGTGGTCGCCATCGCGCTTGGAGGGTTGGTCGGCTGGGAACGGGAACATAACAATCACGCCGCGGGTTTTCGCACGCATATCCTCGTATGCCTCGGCTCCACGCTTATTATGCTGCTCTCCATTTACGGCTTCTCCGATTTCGTCAATGAGCCGAGCGTTCAGACGGACCCGGCGCGCCTGGCGGCGAACGTCATTACGGGCATCGGCTTTCTCGGGGCGGGCACGATTCTGTACAACGGCATGTCGATTACCGGTCTGACGACGGCCGCGTCCTTATGGGTCGTGGCGGCGATCGGTCTTGCCGTGGGCGCCGGATTTTATTATCCCGCGGCCGTGACGACCGTGTCCGTGCTTGTCTGCCTGTGGTTCCTCAACAAGGTGGAGCACCGCTGGATGAAGGCCAAGCGAATTCACCGGCTTCGCCTCGTCGCGACGGATTCTCCGGGGTTGCTGACGGCATTGTCCGAGGCCATGAGCCGTTCCGGCGTCGAGCTGCGCCAGCTTACGGCGGCGGAACTGGAGGAGCGCAGCGCAGCCGAAGGGCGAAGCCTCGTGAAAATTACACTGACGGTCAAGCTGCTCAAGCCGAAGCAGTTGTACCGGCTGTTGGACGAACTTCGGGAACGGTCCGACGTGATCGAGGTGGAGTCGGATTGACCCGGCAATCCGCGAAGGCGGGGGCGGCCAGAGTCTCATCTCGGTCTGCAGTCCAATACCGCTGACCGTCGGCCGACCGTGTACGGGGTCTGCGATCTTCGCTACAATGGAATCATGACAGGACCCGGAGGAGATCATAAGTGAAAATCGGCAGACTGACAGCGGCGCTCCTGCTGTTGTCGACCGGCATTTTATTGCTGTTGCAGCAGTTGACAGGGGATTCGTGGATTTCATATTTGGGACATTGGTGGCCGGCGGCCGTTATCGCGCTCGGAGTGGAATGGCTCGTGCTGGCGGCATTGCCGCCCAAATCGGGGGCTCCCAGCCGCCGCATCGATATTGGCGGTCTGGCGGTCGCGGTTATATTGGCGATGGGAATTTACGGGTATTCGCAGTCCAAGGACGGCTTCTCCATGCCCGATTGGATTCCGGTATTCAGTTCGGTCGCCCAGGAGACGGGTTCGCCCGCGCGGACGTGGAACGAGACGATCGGGCTGCCCGCCGGGATCAAGTCCGTATGGGTTGCGAATGAAACCGGCAATGTGACGATTCGCAAGGGAGACGTCCAGGACCTCGTCATTGACGCGGCGGTATACGTCGATCAACTGGAAGAGTCGAAAATAGGCGAGGTGGCCGAGTCGGCCAAAGTTACCGGCCGCGCGGAGGGCGACCGGCTGCGGATTGCGGTGGAAGCGCCGAAGTATCATTCCAGCTTTTTTGGCTTTAGTCGCAAGGCTCGCGTCAACCTGGTGCTGACCGTGCCGGATGACCGCGAACTGGATTGGGATCTGGAGCTTGTCAACGGGAAAATCGCCGCAAGCGAGCTGCCGGTGGCCGAGCGGTTCAACGCCCGCACGACCAACGGCTCGATTCAACTGTCCGGCCTGGACGGTCAAGTGTCGGCGAACACGACGAACGGAGACATCGCGCTGCTTGGGGTTCGCGGAGAAGCGAGCGCGGAGACGACCAACGGCGAAGTGAAAGCGGAGGCCGTCGACGGCAATCTCGAGCTCAAGTCAACCAACGGCCGGATTCAGGCTGCGGACGTCCGGGGCGACGCCGAGCTTCGCACGACCAACGGGGAGATCAAGCTGAACGGGGTGACGGGAAAGCTGAACGCCCGAACCGTAAACGGCGATCTGCACGTCGACTCCCCTGAAGTGGGCGGAGATTGGCAACTCAAGACGAACAACGGCACCATCGAGCTGCTGCTGCCCCGCGACGGCAGCTACCGGGTCAAGGGCGAGTCCCGTTGGGCCGAGACGGATCTGAATCTGCTGGAGGACAGAGGCGACATCAGCGGCGAAGTCGGCGGCGGCCGTTACTTGATCGAGGCGGAGACAAACATCCGATTGTACGTAAAAGGACGGAATTGATTTCGGATGCTCGTCCTCCGGTTGACATTTTCCGCTGCCCGCACGTAGAATAAAAAACGTATTCTGGCGACGAAGGCGGTGGCCCTATGACGAAATCCGAACAAGCTCTCGAAAAATTGAAGCACGTCGGGGTCCGGATGACTCCGCAGCGCCACGCGATTTTGAATTACATGCTTAGCACGATGACCCACCCGACGGCCGACGAGATTTATCGCGCGCTGGAGCACCGGTTTCCGAACATGAGCGTGGCGACCGTTTACAATAATTTGAAGGTGTTTATCGAAGCGGGACTCGTTCGCGAGTTGACGTATGGGGACGATTCCAGCCGGTTCGAAGCGGATATGTCCGATCATTATCATGCTATTTGCGAGAACTGCGGCAAAATCGTCGATTTCGATCATCCGCCCGTCACGGAGATTGAGCGCAGCGCGGCGGCAAGCACCGGCTTTTTGGTCAGGGGACACCGTCTTGAGGTGTACGGCTTGTGCCCGGATTGCGCCCGGCAGGAAGGCGAAGGGATGACGCATTAATTTCTTCAACGCGAAGCGCGGATTTCAAGCTATAATGAAGACATATTCCGGGAGGAATGTGTCTTTTTTTTTGTACTCGGACGTCTAATCAAGCGGGATAAGCAAAAACCGGTCGAGGAGGAATTATGCCACATCACAAACGATTCGCGGGCCGTGCCGACGACCAATCGAAGCCCCGCGGAGGACGGAAGCGCAGAAGCGGCTGCCTGTCGATGTCGCTAGGTTTCCTGACGCTTTGTCTCGCGGCGGCGGCCGGGATCTGGCATTGGGTTTCGTCGCAGCCCGAACAATATGTCAATCCGGATTGGGTCGGGCAGGAGAAGCCGGTTTTTTATCGGGGAGACCGTCTGGATCATTCCGCTTTGGATTCCGGGGAAGCGCTTAAACTGGCGTTGACGGATTTGCAGAAGCTGATCGATCCCGGACTCGTCTACGAGGAAGCGAGCAAGTCGGTAATATTGACGACGAAGGACAAAGTCATCCGCATGCAGACCGACCAGTTGACGGCGACGGTGAACGACAAGCCGTTTGAGCTTCAATATCCGGCTGTCGTGCAGGACGAGGACGTCTACGTGCCTCTCGCCCCGATTGCGGAATGGTACGGCCTCAGTTGGAAGGAGCATAACCGGACGGGAGCCGTGCGTCTGTTCAAGGCTGGGGATGTCCTTCAGAAAGGTCAGGTTCGAACGGATGAGAATAAGCCGGAGCGCGTCTTCCGGTTAAGGGAGGCTCCGGGGAAGCGCGAGGCGATTCTCGCCGACGTTCCGCAGGGAACGGAGCTGCATATCTGGGGCGAGGAAAACGGCTGGTACCGCGTGCAGATGGACAACGGCTATATCGGCTACATGAATAAATCGGACGTCGTTTTATCCGGCACGGAAACCGTGCCCCCGGTCAAGACCGAGGCGCCGAAAACGCCCTGGAAGCCGACGGGGGGCAAAATCGTAATGGCGTGGGAGCATGTGGTCAACAAAAACCCCGACACGAAGTCGATCCCCGCCATGGCCGGCGTGAATGTGGTCAGCCCGACGTGGTTCCATCTGAAGGACGGTCAAGGCAACCTGACGAACAAGGCCGATCCCGCTTATGTGCAGTGGGCGCGCGGCCGGGGCCTGCAGGTGTGGGCGCTGTTCTCGAACAGCTTCGATCCTGCGATAACCTCGGAAGCCTTGGCCACTTACGACAAGCGAATGAAAATGATCCGTCAACTGGTGGCCTTTGCGCAGACGTATAAGCTGCAAGGCATCAACATCGATTTTGAAAACGTCAACTTGTCCGACAAAGACCGGCTCACCCAGTTCGTCCGCGAAATGGCGCCGTTGCTTCGCGAGCAAGGGCTTGTCGTCAGCATCGACGTGACGGTCAAGGACGGTTCGGACAACTGGTCCAGATTTCTCGATCGTCCGGCTCTGGCCGAGGCCGTCGACTATATGATGGTGATGGCTTACGACGAGCACTGGGCGTCCAGCCCCAAGTCCGGTTCGGTGTCTTCCCTGGGATGGACGGAGTCCAAGGGTATCGTGCAGCTTCTGGAGGAGGACGGCATCCCCCCGTCGAAGCTGGTTTTGGGCGTGCCGTTCTATACACGGATCTGGACGGAGAAGCCCGACGCCGGCGGCAAGGTCAAAGTCAGCTCCAAAGCGGTAGGCATGGAGACGGTCCGCAAGCTGTTGGCGGACAAAGGATTGAAGCCCGTCTTCCTGCCGGACATCGGGCAAAACTATGTGGAGTACGAGGAGAACGGCGCGCTGAACCGGATCTGGATCGAGGACGAAGTTTCGATGACCGCAAGGGCGGAGCTGGTGCGCAAATACGATTTGGCGGGAATCGCGGCTTGGCGCCGGGGATTCGAGATTCCCGACATATGGGGCGTCATCGAGGAAACGTTGAAGGAAAAGCCATAATGCGTTCGCTTATAAACCGAAGAGCCGTCCGGACAGGTCGCACTGTTCGGGCGGCTCTTGCTTGCTTGTCCCGCCGCATCTATGATTTCGACGGCGGCGCCGCTTCGGCGGCATCGGTGCCGGACGGAGCGGCATCCTCGGGAGCGTAACGCGGATCGTAGCTGAGGATGGTGTTGCAGAACATGCATCGGTCGGTCATGCCGATCATTTTGGTCGGCTTCGAGCACTCGGGGCATTCGATCACCGTGGCGCTGGTGGACATCATGCCCGCCCAGAAATAAACGGCCACGCTGCCGAGCAGGACGATCATCCCGATCACAAGAAAGATGCCCGCGATGAATTTGCCGATTGCGCCTCCCAAAAAAACGACGCCGGCGGTGCCGAGCACCATCGTGCCCATGCCGGCCATCGTAAGGAGCAGGCCCCATGTGCGGAATTCGTTGATTTTGCTGGATCTGTTGAACACGAGGCATTCATTCCTTTGTCCCTAGAAGATTTTGTAATGTCCGGATTGAAGGAAAAATAGGGTTCCATGTAGAACATTCCATGGGTAATGCTTGGTCATCGGATATAAGTTCGACTGATCGATGGGAGGAATCCGCCTTGCGGGCGATCATGGAGGAATACAGGCAACAACTGCGGAACAGACCGGATGTGGTTGGTCTGCTTGCGGTAACGAATCAAGAATCGTACAGTCCTGTAATCGACGGGTTTGATCTGCTTTTGTTTGTCGTTTCGGACAGCGACGGACAGATCCCATCCATCCTTCATTATAGTAAAGACGGATATCGCATACAAGAACGCTGGTCGACGTTGGCGGAAATACGCTCTTGGCTGGAGGGCGCTCCTCATCGCGATATCGTCCAATGGCTGCTGCAAGGAGAAATTTTGGAGGACCGCGACGGCTGCCTGCGGCAGCTCCGGGAACGGCTCGGAAATTTCGGCGACGAGATGCGGGAACGCCGGCTTTTTTACGAATTCGCCTCGTTCCTCAAAAGTTATCTGCAAGCCAAACAATACATCCAGCAAGGGCACTACCTGGATGCTTACAGCAATGTGCTGGACGCGCTTCATCACTGGGCGCGGATCGCGATCGTCGAGATGGGCAGCCATCCCGAGCTGACCGTATGGCGGCAGCTTCGCCAGATCAATCCCGGCGTATACAAGCTGTACGAGGAGCTGACGCACAGCTCCGAATCGTTGGAGCAGCGGCTCCGGCTGGTGCTGCTCGCCTGCGAATTTTCCGTCATGTCCAAGATGGAGCGCTGCTGCGCGTTGCTGCTGCGCCTGTTGAAAAGCAGGGAGACCCCGTGGCGGGCGGACGAGCTGCGGCGGCATCCCGAATTAGCGGGTGTGGACATCGACCTGAACCTCGTGCTGGGCAAGCTTGAGCGCAAGGGGCTGATCCGCGAGGTGGCCGTGGCGAGGGACGAGTGGCTGACCGCTTTGGAAATCCAGTATGCTTGCCGCTGATGCATATGTTATAATGACAGTGACCATATTTTCATGCGAACCACTGGGGGAGCCAGGCAACGCCCGGCTGAGAGGAGAAAGCAGTTTCTCTGACCCTTGGAACCTGCGGACGTAAGCGTCCGGACTGGGTAATGCCAGCGTAGGGAAGTGGGCGGAATCGGTTGAACTCTTGGAGTGTGTCGATCGAATCGCGCCGGCCCCTGCGGGGCCGGCTTTTTTACGTCGGCTTTCCGCCGCGGTTGCGGAAGATGAGGAGGTGAAGCCTCGTGCGGCTCAAGGTGAACGGAGAATGGCGCGAAGTTGGCGAAGTCCGCAACGTCGAGCAATTGCTCGCAAGTTTCGGTCTTCAGAATAAAATACTGGTCGTCGAGCTCAATCGTACGATCGTCGAACGGGGAACTTACGCCGACACGGCGCTGGCCGAAGGCGACCAAGTGGAGATCGTGCATTTCGTGGGAGGCGGTTGAGACGGCATGCCCGCTTGACGACTTCTCATCCCTATCTAGGAGGAACCTGACATGAGCGACACGCTTAAAATCGGACCGTACGAATTCAAATCGCGCCTGCTTCTGGGAACAGGCAAATTCGAAGACATGCAGGTGCAGGCGCGCGCCGTAGAGCTCTCCGAGGCGGAGATCTTGACCTTTGCCATTCGGCGGCTGCCCGTCGACAACCCGGATGCGCCGAACTTTCTGGAGAGCCTCGATCTGAAATCTTTCAAGCTGCTGCCGAATACGGCCGGAGCCTATACCGTCGAAGAATGCGTGCGCATCGCCCGGCTCGCCCGCGCGTCGGGCCTGTGCGACATGATCAAGGTGGAAGTGATCGGCGACCCGCGCACGCTGCTGCCCGATCCGATCGGCACACTGGAAGCGACCAAAATTCTTGTGGACGAAGGCTTTATCGTTCTGCCTTATACGAATGACGATCCGATTCTTGCCCGCAAGCTGCAGGAAGCGGGAGCGGCCGCGGTTATGCCGGGCGCGTCCCCGATCGGTTCCGGTCAAGGCATTATCAATCCGAACAATCTGCGCTTTATCATTGAAGAAGCCAAAGTGCCGGTTATCGTCGACGCCGGCATCGGAGCGCCTTCGGACGCCGCATTGGCGATGGAGCTTGGCGCGGACGGCGTGCTGCTGAACACCGCTGTATCCGGAGCCAAAGATCCGGCGCTGATGGCGCAGGCGTTCAAGCTGGCCGTGCAGGCGGGAAGGCAAGGCTACCTCGCGGGCCGCATCCCCAAGAAACGGTACGCGACGGCAAGCAGCCCGGCCGAAGGCATCATTGAATAATTCAAAATTCGAGGCTGGCCGAAGGGGCGTGAGGGCTCCCGGCCGGCTTTTTTCTTTTCAAGCCCAAATGGCCGAACAAAGGCCGTGCCTCCGGACTAAAAAAAGTTTTAAAAACAGGCTTGACTTCGTCCTTCCGTTCATGATATATTACTCCTCGCCGCTTCGAACGGCATGACAAGCTGCAGCAAGCCGGAACGGCTGCTACGGCCTCATGGACGGGAGAAAAGGCGCGTGCAAGCACGCCGGCGATGCCGGTTCCGGAAGCCCGATCGGGCGGACGGAAAAATTAAAAAAAAGTGCTTGCATCGAAGCAGGTAAGTGTGGTATATTAAAGAGGTCGCCGCAAAACACGGTGACGATAAGCGAACGAAAGTTCGCGAAGGTTCGATCTTTGAAAACTGAACAAGTGCGAAGCGTCGAAATGGTCTCGCGAGAGATTAATGACTGAAAAGTCAGCAATGAGCTATGGAGCTCATCCAGATAAGCAACACCTTTTTGGAGAGTTTGATCCTGGCTCAGGACGAACGCTGGCGGCGTGCCTAATACATGCAAGTCGAGCGGACTGTGCCTTCGGGTACAGTTAGCGGCGGACGGGTGAGTAACACGTAGGCAACCTGCCCGCAAGACCGGGATAACTAACGGAAACGTTAGCTAATACCGGATAGGCGGCCTTCTCGCATGAGGGGGCCGGGAAAGACGGAGC